>CAUJGC010000431.1 GCA_963169075.1 Myxococcota bacterium | reverse complement strand
CTCGTCGAGCTGGTGGAGGTGGCCGACCTGCCCCTCTTCGCCCCCCACGCCACCCCCCAGGACTACTCCCCCCGCTCTGCGGTGGAGGTGCTCCAGCAGGGCGTCTACCACGGCGTTCGCTCCTGCTCGGAGATCGGCCTGGAGGCCAGAGCCTCCTGGATCGACGCCGAGACCGGCCTCCCCGAGACCGGCAAGATCCAGATCACCTACACGCCCGACGGCGCCCGCCTCCGTCGCGACGCCCTCCAGATCGCCCTCCTCCTCTTCCGATCCCGCGCCGCCACGCCCCAGGACCTCGCGGCGATCCTGCACGGCATCCTCCGCCTCCTCCTCGGCCCCTCGGCCCTCGCCGTCACCGTCACCCCCGACAGCCGGGGCGGGGTGACGGAGAAGGGCAAGGTGAAGTGGAAGGCCGACACGGAGCGCCTCGACACCGTCTTCTCCCCCGACGAGGAGCTGGTGCGCGTCCAGCTCGACCTGGTGGTGCCTGGGCGCATCGAGGAGCTGCGCAAGCGCGGCGGCCCGTCCCGCGAGGCCGTGGCCCTGGCGGAGAAGGGGCTGGGAGAGATCCTCGACTCGCGCTCCTGGCGGGCGGCGTCGGACCAGCGCGAGGCCCTCGCCTACGCCCTCGCGGTGTGTGCGTTCCGGCCTGATGGATCTCGAGCGTTCGGGCTGCGCTTCCACGCGGGGGAGGATGGCCTCGGCATCGAGGCGTCGGACCTCCGCGAGGTGGAGGACGCCGAGGAGGTGGAGCTGGCCCAGACCGACGTGGAGGACTGGATGGAGGGGATGATGCGCGGCGCTGACGTCGGCTCCCTCCGGGTAACGTTCGAGGCGGGCCAGGCTGCACCCGTGTCGGTCGAGCGGGTGGCGGACCTGGAGGCGCTGGAGGCCTCGGGCGCGGCGGAGCTGGAGGAGGTGAGCGGCCCGGTCTACGACGGCAACCACGCTGCGGAGCTGGAGGACAAGGCGCACGTCGAGGAGATGGTCGCTGCGCTGCGCGGCCTCGACTATGCCCTCACCCCCAACGACGCCCGCACTGAGCGGTGCGCCGATGGCTACGAGCACTGGGATGTGGTGACCGCCGACGCCGCGGTCATCACCCGCCTGTGCCGCGAGGGTGCCTGGTGGTGGACGCTCGAAGGCCAGCTCCGCGAGCCGACGACCCCAGCAGACCTCCACGCGCTGCTCGTGCAGCGCCTCATGGGCGCCGCGAAGGGTAAGGGGCGGGCGAAGAAGACGAAGGCACAGGAGGGCGAGGCGTGAGCACGCGCACCTCCATCGCGTTCAGCCTCCCCCTCGTGCCTGTCAAGCGCCGGCACCGCAGCTCCGTCGTCCCTGCCAAGGGCGGCGGCAAGGCGAAGGTCCGCACCTTCACCGACGCCGCCACGGCGTCGGAGGAGGCAGCGGTCGCGCTGGCGGCGCGGGTCGCGATGGGGGGACGCCCTCCGACGAGCGCCGAGGTCCATGTGGTTTTGGTCCACCGCTGCGACAGCGGGCGGTGGCCGGACCTCGACAACGTACTGAAGGCCGTCAAGGACGGCTGCAACAGGATCGTCTTCGACGACGACAGGCAGGTGGTGAGGGTCGTGATGGAGCGCCGCCGGGTGCCGAAGGGTGGCGCTGGGATCGACGTCCGCATGAGCTGGGAGGTGGAGGCATGAGGATGGAGTTGATCCACGCCTGCGTGCGGTCCGCTGGGATGGAGCTGGCCGACCCGGCGCCGCACGCAGATCTCACCCGGTGGAGGATCGTCTCCGACCGGTGGGTCGGGGACCTGGCGGGTCACACATGGGGCTGGCGGCGCGAAGGGTACGGCGTGTGGCTGGGCAGCGCGAACATCATGGACAGCCATAAGATCGAGGGTGGGCTGTCGTTCTGCGCGAACGTGTGGGGCACAAATCCGGGCCTGGCGCCCATTCGCGACCTGCCCATCGCTCACACCGAAGCCGATCTCGTGCGTCAGCTCCAGTTGATGGAGCTGGTCTTCGACCAGCTCACCCTCACCCAGCACCGGAAGAAGAGCGCGTGGATGACCGAAAAGGAGCGCGCTGCGCTCGAAGGGGCGGCTCGCGCCGCCAAAGCAGCCCCCAAGTCCAAACCTCAACCCACCGGGCAGCTCGCGCTGTTCGGCCTCACCGAAAGCTGACCCATGAACCACGCACGCTACGGTGTCCTCAACCTCTTCTGCGGCGCGGGCGGCTGCGCTCTCGGCTTCCAGCGCGCGGGCTTCGACCTGGTCGGCGCGGTGGACTCCTGGGGGTTGGCCTGCGAGGCCTACCGCACCCTCACCGGCCACGCCGCCACCCAGGCGGACCTCGGCGCGATGACCCCGGCGGAGCTGCTGGCGGCCTGCACGCGGCGGCCCGACGTGGTGGTGATGAGCCCGCCCTGCAAGGGCAACAGCCGGTGCCTGAGCGAGGAGCTGGCGGCGACGCCGCACTACCAGCGCCTCAACGCCCTGGCCTACCGCGCCACGTTCCTCGTGCTCTCGACGTGGCAGACGCCCCCGCCGCTCCTCCTCCTGGAGAACGTGCCGGGGATCACGCTCCGCAGCGCGGCGTGGCTGGAGGAGGTCATCAAGCTCCTCCACGCCCACGGCTACGCCGTCCATGCCTCCACGCACGACTGCGGCGAGCTGGGCAGTCTGGCCCAGCACCGACGCCGCTACCTCCTCGTAGCCCGCCACATGGCGCAGGCCCAGGCGTTCTTGCACCAGCCCCCGATCCAGCGGGTGCGGGGGATCGGAGAGGTGCTCGCTGAGCTGCCGATCCCCCTGCCCGGCTCGACGGCTGGCGGCCCGATGCACCGCTTGCCCCTCCTCAGCCCCACCAACCTGATCCGCCTCGCGCTCATCCCGGCGGGCCGCGACTGGCGTGCCCTCCCAGCCTCGGTGCTGGTGGAGGAGGTCGAGACGCAGGCGGCGTTGAAGGACCGCGCCGCGCGTCAGAACGGCGGATACGGCGTCGGCGGCTGGGACGACCCAAGCCACGCCGTTGTTGCTCACGCCACGGTGTCCTCCACCTGGTCGAGCGTAGCCGACCCCCGCCTGACGTGCTCGCCGCGCGGCGGCGGATACGGCGTCGGGGCATGGGAGGAGAGCGCTGGATGCGTCGTAGGGGCCGCCTGCCACGACAACGGGTCATGGAGCGTCTCGGACCCTCGGATCGACAAGAAGCGCCGCGAGGGGTCGCTGGGCGTGAAGGGCTGGGGCGAGGCCTCGACAGCGGTCATCGGCGCCGCGATCCCCCAGAACCACCCCTGCACCGTCGCCGATCCCCGGCTGGAGCACACCCCCCGCAAAGGAGGGCATAGGGTCGGAGCGTGGGCAGAGCCTTCGGGGACGGTGATCGGCGAGGCCAGGATCGACAAAGGGTACAGCGTCGCGGACCCGCGCATCGGCGCCGAGGGTGCCTCGCACGCTGGCAAGTACGGCATTGAAGGCTGGGAACAGCCCGCGCACACGGTGATCGCGCAGGCACGCACCGGCAAGAGCTGGGCGGCGATCTCTGACCCACGCCCCGCCGCCTATACCCACGCCGTTGACCTCAGAGGCGAGGTGCCCGCGGTGCGCGGTCCTCGCCTCGACCTCACCGCGCGCGGCGGCTGCACTGCGATCATCCGCGCCGCAGACGGCACATGGCACCGCCCCCTCACTACCCTGGAGCTGGCGGTGATCCAGGGGTTCCCCGCCCAGCTCGCCGACGGCTCGCCGCTGGTGCTGCCTGGCCGCAGCCACGCCCGGTGGCGCGAGCTGATCGGCAACGCGATCCCGCCTGCGGCGGCTGAAGCGATCGCGAAGAGCTGCCTCGACACCCTCAACGCCGCCGCCGTGGGCTTCAGGCTCTGCGGGGAGCCGATCTGGGTGAGCCCGGCCGAAGGGGTGGCGGCATGAGCGAGCGCGACCCCCTCGACCGCTACTACACGCCCGCGTGGGCCGTCGAGGCGCTGTGCGAGCGCCACGACGTGGCAGGCCGCCGCGTGCTGGAGCCGTGCGCGGGCGACGGGGGGATCGCGTCGGTGCTGCGGCGCCGTGGGGCCGGGGTCGTCACGGGGGACGCAGACTCTGGCGTCTCGACAGACCACCGCTGGGACTTCCCGGCGCTGGTGCGCGAGCTGGGCGGCGCCGGCTTCAAGGCCCACTTCGGGCGCTTCGACTTGGTGATCACCAACCCACCCTACTCCACCCCGACCACCACTGCCGCCGACGTGATCCGGGCCGCGCTGCTCGTGGCCCCGGTGGTTGTCTGCCTCCTCCGCACGTCCTGGCTCGATGTCGTGGATGAGCGGGAGGACCTGCTGATCGAGAGGTTCCCCGCCTGGCTGCTGTCCCTGCCTCGCGTGGGCTACCGCCAGCCTGGCCAGGTCGGGGAGGTGCGCGGCTCGCAGTACCCGTCGGCGTGGATGGGCTGGGGCGCAGGGCTCCCCCGAAGCGGGGCCGTGAGCAAACAGGAGCGCGACCGCTGGCTGCGGCTCGGCTCCCCGCAGATGGAGCTGCTATGACCGTCCACCACTCCCATCGAAGCTGGAGGCAAGAGCAAGAGCGCGAGCACAGCTACGCCAACCGAGCTGGCGATGGCGGCGAGATCATGCGCGCCTGCCAAGCCTACGCCGCCAAGGTCAAAGCCGAGCGGGATGCTCAGGTCCGACACCCCGCCTCGATCCCCTGCACCACCTGCCGGCGCCCCACCCCCCTCCCCGAGCTGCGCGGCGGCCCAGGCCGCTGGAGCTGCACCACCTGCGAGGCCCACGCGGCCTCGCCTCCCCAGCCCAACCCC
>CAUJGC010000430.1 GCA_963169075.1 Myxococcota bacterium | reverse complement strand
TGGCCTGATGCTCAAGCTTCCCCAGAATGCCGATAGCGCCACCAAGCTCGAGATCTTCAAGGTCGAAGGCCTTGAACAAGCCGCTCCCGTACGCGTCAACCGGCCGGGGCTGATGCATGTCTGCTTCGTGGTCGACGATGTCCGCGAAACGATGGAACGGCTCATCGCCGCTGGCGGCGAATGGCAGGGCGAAATCGTCGATACCGGCCTGGTCCCCGGCGTCGGCTCCCCCACCAACGTCACCGTCGAGTTTGAGGTCACCTACGCCGTCGCCATGGGGCAAGGCACGGCGATCACCTTCAAGACCCAGCGGAACGTGCGGATCATCCGGTGAGTCAGGCCCCCCTGGGAGTCTTTGACTCCGGCATCGGCGGACTCACCGTCGCGCGCCGCATCACCCAGCGCCTCCCCCACGAGGCGCTCCTCTACCTCGGTGATACGGCGCGCGTGCCCTGGGGCAACAAGTCCCACGAGACCATCCAGCGCTACAGCCTCAACATCGCCTTCAGGCTCCGCGACGAGGGCGCCAAGGCCCTCGTCGTCGCCTGCAACACCGCCACAGCCCACGCCCTCGACGTCCTGGAGGAGCGCCTCGACCTCCCGGTCCTCGGCGTCGTCGAGCCTGTCGCCCGCGCCGCCGCCCAGGCCACCCGCACCAGCACCCTCGGCGTCCTCGGCACCCGCGCCACCGTCGCCTCCGGCGCCTACGAGCGCGCCCTCCGGCGCCTCGACCCCGGCCTCCGCGTCCTCGCCCAGCCCTGCCCCCTCTTCGTCCCCCTCGCCGAGGAGGGCTGGACCGACGGCGCTGTCCCCCGCGAGGTCGCCCGCGCCTACCTCCGACCCTTCGCGGGCGAGCCCGTGGACACCCTCATCCTCGGCTGCACCCACTACCCCCTCCTCGCCAGCATCATCCAGGAGGTCGCCCAGGACCTCCTCCAGCGCCCCGTCGCGGTCCTCGACAGCGCAGGCGCCACCGCCGAGGCCCTCGCGACCCTCCTCCACGAGCAGCGCCTCCTCGCCAGCTCCGGCGACGCCCCCCCGGCTCACCGCTTCTGGATGACCGATCTCTCCTCCTCCTTCGCAGAGGGCTGGAGCCGCTTCTTTGGCGCCGCCCTCACCGATGTAGAGCACGTGGACCTCTGACGCCGCCCGGCTGCGCCGGCACCCCCCCGGCCCCGTAACCTCCTGCTCGCTGCGCTCTCAGGAGGAACGGGGCCGGTCCCCCCCGTGACGGGGGGACACCGACCTCCCTCGCTCCGCTCGCTCGCCACCGGCCCCCTGCGACCCGTCCCCCAGCGCCCCCCAGCGCCCCCCCAGCGACCCGTCGGTGCCCCCCCGTCACGGGGGGGGCCGGGGGCGTTCGTCATGCCCAGCCGGCCAGACGTTACGCCCCCGGGGGGGTTGCGAGCGCCCCGACCCCTATGCTACTTTCCGTCCGAGATGCCTTCGCTCGGCAGAGCGCGCAGATTCACAACGCAGCAGCGACAGCAGGCGGTCAAGCGCATGGAGATCGGGTTCAACAACGATGTCGTCTACCGTGGGGCCACCTTCCACATCCAGACGGAGGATCATGGCGGCCACGATCAGAAGGTCTCCACCCAGCTCTTCTATCGCGGGGCGATCATCGACACCCGCACGGTGAGCTACGCCAACCTCATCCGCGAGATCGCCAACGACGAGGAGCGCCGCGACAAGATCCGCAAGGTCATGGTCAAGTCGCACCGCTCGCTCTACAAGCGCCTCTTTGCAGGGGAGTATGACGCCAACCTCGCGGAGGACATCCGCAACGTCCCGGCTGCCCCCAACGCCCTCGACGCCGAGGAGTTCGAGCCCAAGCAGGAGCGCGTCCCCGAGGTCGCCAAGGTCGTCGAGGAGGACGGCAAGGTCACCTTCACCTTCGACCACGGCGACCAGATCGACCTGGAGGCCCTGAGCCGACAGCTCAGCCAGATCGACATCTACGGGGACAAGGAGCGCGGCGGCTCCGGCGGCACCGCAGGGGACTTCGACAACCTCTTCGCGGAGTTCCGCGCCACCCCCAGCGCGCCCGCGCCGCCGCCTGCCAGCCGCACCGCCCCCGCCGCGCAGACCTCCCCCGAGCCCATCGCACCCCAGATCATCCACGTCATCGCGCCCGCCGAGCCCGCCAAGGTCGAGTGGCGACCCACCGGCAAGCGCGCCTTCCAGGGCCTCATCGAGCCTGCGCCGGATCTGCGCGTCATCGACATGGTGCGCGAGTTCATGCAAGGGCGCTGAGACCCTGCACCTTTCTTGACACCCTGCGCCGCTGTGAAACCCTCCGGGGTCGAGCGCCCGGCTGGGCGCGCCAGCGCATCAAGCAGGAGGACCAGGGAAGGTGATCCGCTTTGAGCAAACGACCGTCCACGACCCCAGCGGAGGTGCGCCGCTCCTCCGCGCCTGGGACGTGAAGATCGCGCGCGGCGAGCGCGTCCTCCTCCGCGGCGGGCGCGCCGAGGCCCGCGCCGCAGCCTTCGCCCTCCTCCACGGCGAGCAGCGCCCCGACGCGGGCGCCGTCCACCTCGACGGCGTCGAGATCAGCGCCCTCGACCGCGACGGCGTCCAGCGCCTCCGCCGGGTCGTCGCCACCTGGAGCCACGCGCCGCGCCTCCTCCCCCACGCCTCCCTCCTGGACAACGTGGCGCTCCCGCTGCGCTTCCTCAGCCTGCCCCCGGCCCTCCAGCGCGCCCGCGCCCTGGCCGCCGTCGAAGACGCCGGCCTGGGCGAGCACGCCCACCGCCGCGCCGGCCTCCTCGCCCCGCTCCACCAGCGCCTCACCGAAGCCGCCCGCGCCGCAGCCTCCGGCGCGTCGGTCCTCCTGGCCGACGCCCCCTGGCTCGGGCTCGACGAGGCGGCCTGCGCCGCCGTGCAGGACGCCCTCCACGCCGCCTGGCTCCGCGGCGTCACGGTGCTCGTGGCCGCCGCCGACCCGGCGCCGCTCCTCGACGCCCGGCCCCGCCTCCTCCGCCTCCTCCCCGACGGCGCCCTCCTCGACGAGCACCCCGGACGCGGCCCCGCCCTGGTCGCCCTCGCGGCGCCTTGACCCGGTGTACCCCATGCGAAACCTCGCCTCGCGCCTCCTCGCTGCGCTCCTCGTCGCCGCCGCTGCCCTCCTGGCCCTGACCGCCTGGGCGGGCCGCGACGTCCTCACCAGCCTCTACGCCGACTCCGCCGACACCCAGGCCGCCCACCTCGTCCTCCGCCCCGGCACCGAGCCCGCCGACGTCCAGCCCCTCCGCGACACCCTCGCGTCCTGGCCCGAGGTCGCCGGGGTCGCCTGGCGCTCCGGAGCGGACAACCTCGCCATCGTCCAGCAGACCTTCGCCCAGGAAGCCCAACCCCTCCAGCCCGGCGACCTCCCCCCCTCCCTCGTCGTCACCCTCCACATCCCCGCCCTGGACCTCCCCGCGCTCCAGCCCCGCCTCCAGAGCCTCCCACCCCACCCCGAGCTCCTGTCCGTCGAGGTCGCGTCCCCCGCAGTCCTCCAGGCAGTCGGCGGCCTCGGCTGACTCCTCCGGCTCCGCGCCGCCCTCGCCGCCTGGCCCGGGGTCGCCGGGGTCGCCAGGCGCTCCGGAGCCGACAACCTCGCCATCGTCCAGCAGACCTTCGCCCAGGA
>CAUJGC010000429.1 GCA_963169075.1 Myxococcota bacterium | reverse complement strand
TGGGGGTCAGCGACCCCCAGGCCCCCTCTTGCGACAGCCTCTTCAGCGCGCGGCCTCGGTGTGAGGCGCCTCTTCGGGCTCGGGCTCGGGCTCGGGCTTGGGGGCGTCGTGGAGGAGTCCGCGCTTGCGGAGGAGGTCTTTGCGTCGGTCGGGGAGGGGGAGGCCGCCCTGCTGCTCCAGGCGGAGGATGGCGAGGGTGGCGCCGACGACGCAGCAGGGCATGAGGACGATGTTGACGCCGGGGATGTAGAGGAGGAGGAAGGAGGCGAGGGAGAAGCCGTAGAACATGGGGAAGTTGCGGAGCATGAACTCCATCTTCTCCCCGAAGCCCCAGAGGCGGATGGTCATGGGGAAGTCAAAAGGTGCGAATCCTGCGAGCAGCGGCGAGGTGATGGCAGAGAGGATGATGGCGACGATCTGGCCGACGACGGGGACGAGCCCGATGGCGCTGAGGAGGGCGAAGATCGTGAGCTGGATCAGGGTGAAGAGGCCGACGTGGAGGAGGGAGACGGCGATGTTGCGGAGGAGGACGCCCCAGTCGAAGGGCGCCTCGAAGCCTGTCTCGATGTGCTCGACTTTTTCGGAGAGGCGCTCGTTGAAGGGTCCGGCGATGGGGATGGAGATGAGGTAGGCGAGGAGGACGCTGAGGAGGGAGAGGACGAGGGCGACGAGGGTGAAGAGGAGGTACCAGAGGGGGAGGAGGAGCCAGGTGACGTACCAGGCGTCGGCGGAGGGCTGGGTCCAGACGAGGTTGAGGAGGTCGTCGGTGTAGCCGAGGGTGAGGGCGAAGCCGCCGAGGATGAGCCCGGTGGTGATGAGGGCGGGCGGGATGGC
Source organism: Myxococcota bacterium (assembly GCA_963169075.1). Lineage (GTDB taxonomy): Bacteria > Myxococcota_A > Bradymonadia > Bradymonadales > CAUJGC01. The sequence continues at coordinate 4,370 of CAUJGC010000429.1, read as the reverse complement.
CCAGAGGAGGAGGCTGGGGTGTCGGAGGAGGTGGGCGAGGCCGCGGAAGGGGAGGGCGAAGCCCGAGAAGAAGGAGAGGGCCTGGCGTTTGTTCCAGCGGAGGGTCTTGACGGTGGTGTCTTTGACGGCGCGGAGCATGAGGGGGCCTGAGCTGGTGGGTGGGTTGAGGCCTGGTGCCTCGGTGTCGTCGCGGTGAGGATAGCGCGCGGTCGCGACGGATGTCGAGGCGTGAGGCTGAGTTGACAGCGGGGGAGGGATGGAGTAGAGAGTTCCGGCTCTCCGCGAGGGCGCGCTGCGGGCGGTGCAGCGGGGCGCGGGGCACTCCACGACGACATGCTTCATCACAACCAGCGGGTGTTCAGGGGCGCAGATGGGTCGTATCCCTGAAGAGGTCATTCACGATGTATTGGAGCGTGCGGACATGCTCCAGATCATCGGGGAGTATGTGCAGCTTCGGCGGGCTGGGGTGCACTACAAGGGGCTCTGCCCGTTTCACGGCGAGAAGACGCCGAGCTTTCATGTGTCGCCCGACAAGGGCTTCTTCAAGTGCTTTGGTTGCGGCGAGGGGGGGACGCTCTATTCGTTCTTGATGAAGATCGAGGGGTGGTCCTTCCCGGAGGCGGTGCGCCATGTGGCGGCGCGGGTGGGGATCGAGATCGTCGATGAGGAGCGCACGGAGGACGCGCAGCAGCGTCGCTCGCAGAAGGACGCCTACCTGCGGGTGATGCGGCTGGCGCAGGGGTGGCTTGAGGGGCAGCTCTGGGGTGCGGGGGGCGCGGAGGCGCGGGCCTATCTGCAGGAGCGGGGTGTGGGGGAGGAGGCGGCGCGGGCGTTCGGGCTGGGGTGGGCGCCGCAGGAGTGGGAGGCGCTCTGGGGCCACCTCCAGGGGGAGGGTGTGACGCCTGCGGAGGCTTTGATGGCGGGGCTGATCATCGAGTCGCCGCGGGGGGGGTGGTACGATCGTTTTCGTGGGCGCGTGATGTTCCCGGTGCGGGACATCTGGGGTGAGGTGCTGGCGTTCAGCGGCCGCGTGCTGGTGGAGGATCCGGCGCGTCCCGGGGGCAAGTACATCAACTCGCCGGAGACGCCCTTCTACACGAAGGGGCGCGAGCTCTTCGGTCTTCACGCGACGCGCGGCGGGATCAAGAAGGCGGACGCGGCGCTGATGGTCGAGGGGAACTTCGACGTGGTGACGCTCTACGCGCAGGGTGTGGAGTCGGCGGTGGCGCCGCTGGGGACGGCGTTGACGAGCCGCCAGGTGAAGCTGCTCTCGCGTTATACGCGTCGGGTCTACGTGGCTTTTGACGCGGACAAGGCGGGTCAGGCGGCGACGATGAAGGCGCTGCCGGCGCTCCTGGAGCACGGGATGGACGCGCGGGTGGTGCAGCTGCCCGCGGGGGATGATCCGGACAGCTACGTGCGTCGGGAGGGCGGCGCGGGGCTCCAGGAGCGCCTGGAGCGGGCGACCCCGATCGTGGCCTGGGCGCTGGATCGGGTGCTGGAGGGGCGGGAGGGCGGCCCCATCGAGGAGCGGGTGGCGGCGCTGGGGGAGGTGGCGTCGGTGCTGGAGCATGTGCGGGACAAGATCGCGTGGGATCACTACACGCGGGAGGTGGCGCGTCGGCTGGAGATCGAGCCGCGCAAGATCGCAGGCTACCTCAAGCGCCCCGAGCGGCTGGCGGAGCAGCACGCCGCGCCCGCGGAGGAGGCGGCGCCTGCGGCGGTGGAGGTCGGTGAGGCCGCCGAGGGGGTGATCCCGCAGCGCGTGGCGCCGCAGGCGCTGCGCCCGTTTGAGCGGACGATGCTGATGCTCTTGAGCGACGCGTCGGTGAAGCTGCGGGAGTTCGTGGAGCACGGCTGTTGCAACCTGCTTGCAGATGAGCGGCTGGAGTCGCTGCTCCTGCGGGTCCACGAGCAGGCGCACCTGACCGGGAAGGAGCCGGAGTACGCCCGGTCTGCGGAGGTGCTGGCGGCCGAGCTTGGGGATCGGGACTTTCTGGATCAGGTGGTGGGGGCGCTCTGCGCCGAGCGCCCCTGGACGCCGGAGAGCCTGGAGCAGACGTACTTTGATCTGGTGATGCGCCTCCAGCTGGAGTGGCTGGAGCAGGAGGAGGTCGAGGCGCGCCGCGCGGCTGAGGAGGCCGCGCGCGGCGGCGGCGATCTGCTGGAGGCGGCGCGTCGCCTGCAAGAGCTTCACAAGGCGCGTCGCGAGCTGGACGCGCTCTTGCAGAAGAAGGTGAAGAAGCGTCAGGCCGAGTCCCCGCGTGGCGCGTCCACGCGGCGGGAGCTGCCCAGCGGAGCAGCCGAGGAGGCGGACGCCGAGCCTTTTTGATGTGATGTCCCCAGGCGAGGAAGGCACGCCTCGCCTGGTGTGTTGGTTGTGATTGATCGCCGTCCGGCTCCGCTGCGATGTTGACGCCGGTGTGGAGTGGCGGTGGAATGTTTGCTCCGATCTGGGCGCCTGGCCTGGGTGAGGGAGCGCTGGGGCTTATTCAAGGAGAGGTTGATGTCTGATACCCTGGAGCGCGCGGAGGTTCAAAAGCTCATCGATATGGGCAAGGAGAAGGGTTATCTGACCTACGAGGAGGTCAATAACGCGCTCCCGCCGGACATCCTGTCCAGCGACGTGATCGATGACATGATGCACATCTTCAGCGAGCACGACATCGAGGTGGTGGAGAAGGGGGAGAAGTCGCGCTCCTCCTCGCGTGAGCGGCGCAACGGAGCGGGCCGCAGCGAGGCGAAGGCGTCATCCCACGCGGACTACGACGGCGGCTACAGCAAGACGAACGATCCGGTGCGGATGTACCTGCGCAAGATGGGCTCGGTGAGCCTCTTGACGCGGGAGGGCGAGGTCGAGATCGCCAAGCGGATCGAAGAAGGCGAGCTGATGGTCCTGGACGTGGTCCTGAACTCCCCGATCGGGATGCGTGAGATCATGATCCTGGGTGAGCGGCTGCGCAACGACAAGGTGCGGCTCAAGGACATCCTCCGCAACATGAACGCCCCAGAGGAGGAGAACCCCTCGCCGGCGGACGAGGCGGCGCGTCGGCTGGAGCTGCTGGAGACCATCGAGCAGCTCAAGGCGCTGAACCGGGACAACCAGTCGCTCAAGGAGCGGATCATCACGACGCGCGGGCTCTCGATGGAGGAGCGTCACCAGCTCCACAACGAGCTGAAGCGCAACATGATCCTGCTGCAGGGGCACCTCAAGCAGATCCGGCTCACCAAGAAGGAGACGGACAAGATCGTCAACAAGGTCAAGGCGATGATCACGCGCGTGGAGAAGGCGCGCGCGGACATCAAGAAGCGCGAGAAGCGCGTCGGGGCCGACTACAAGGCGATCAAGCGGATCATCCGCGAGGGGCGTGAGGACGAGTCGCGCTACTACGCGCTCTGCGACGCGTCGGGGATCCGGGGGCTGCGCTTTGAGCGTCTTCAGGCCGTGGAGGCGGAGCTGCGCCTCTTCCACCGGGCGATCCACCGGGTGGAGAAGGAGGCGTTCCAGCCGCTGGAGAGCTTCCAGTCGATCCACCAGGAGATCCTGAACGGCGAGCGGATCAGCGAGCGGGCGAAGGCGGAGCTGGTGGAGGCGAACCTCCGGCTGGTGGTGTCCATCGCGAAGAAGTACACGAACCGCGGGCTCCAGTTCCTGGATCTGATCCAGGAGGGGAACATCGGCCTGATGAAGGCGGTGGACAAGTTCGAGTACCGGCGCGGGTACAAGTTCTCGACGTACGCGACGTGGTGGATCCGGCAGGCGATCACGCGGGCCATCGCGGACCAGGCGCGGACGATCCGCATCCCGGTGCACATGATCGAGACGATCAACAAGCTGATCCGGACGAGCCGCTACCTGGTGCAGGAGCTGGGGCGAGAGCCGACGCCGGAGGAGATCGCGGAGAAGATGGAGCTGCCGGTGGACAAGGTCCGCAAGGTCCTCAAGATCGCCAAGGAGCCCATCAGCCTGGAGACGCCCATCGGTGAGGAGGAGGACAGCCACCTGGGGGACTTCATCGAGGACAAGAACGCGATCAACCCCTCGGAGGCGGTGATCGATCACAACCTCTCGATCCAGACGCGCAAGGTGCTGGCGACGCTGACGCCGCGCGAGGAGAAGGTGCTGCGGATGCGCTTCGGGATCGGGGAGAAGTCGGATCACACGCTGGAGGAGGTGGGTCAGGACTTCGACGTGACCCGCGAGCGTATCCGCCAGATCGAGGCGAAGGCGCTGCGCAAGCTCCGGCACCCGAGCCGCTCGAAGCAGCTCAAGAGCTTCATCGAGAATTGATGGGGGGTTCGGGGGGGGGGGGCGGCCCCCCCCGGCGCGGGGCGCGCCCCCCAACAAAAAGAAAGCAAAAGATTGGGAG
>CAUJGC010000428.1 GCA_963169075.1 Myxococcota bacterium | reverse complement strand
TTGAGGGAGTCCCGGTTCTCCAGGAGCACCTCGTCGGCGTGCATGAAGAGGCTGTTGGTGTTGCGGATGAGGTCGGCGATGGGGATGTCATCGCGGCTCAGGAGGTCCGCGATCTCCTCCAGCACCCCGGAGGCCCGGGCCAGGAGGATCTCCAGGCGCGGGGGATCGACGCCGCGCAGCTTGGCGTCCTCGGCCACGGCGGGCGCCTTGAGGTTGCGGGTGAGGACCTCGATGTACTTCTCGCCCAGGACGCCCTGGGTGGTGACGTAGAACTCGCTGTCCTGGCGCACCGCCGAGGCCATGGCGGGATCGAGGACGACCTTGGCCCGCACCATGACCTCGCGTCCGGTCTCCTTGTCCATCGTGCCGCCGAGGAAGTCGAGGCGCTCGACCTTCCCGGCCTTGATGCCGCTGATGGCGACGTCCGCGCCGGGCTTCAGCCCGCCGGCGTTGTCGTAGTCCACGTAGATCACGAAGCCGTCATCGAAGGAGAAGTCTCCGAGGATGATCACAAAGGCCACCAGGAGCGCGATGCTGAAGAGCACCAGCGCGCCGACCTTGACCTCAATCGCGGTTTCCTTCTTCTGCATCGCTCTCGGCCTCAGAGATCCATCGGGCCTTCGGGGAGGCCCTGGATGAACTGCTGGACGATGGGATCGGCGGAGGTGCGGAACGCCTCCGGCGGGCCGTCCAGGACGAACTCTCCCTTGTACAGCATCGCGATGCGATCAGCGATCCCAAAGATCGAGCGCAGATCGTGGCTGATGACGATGCTGGTGACGTGGAACACGTCGGCCAGCCGGCGGATGAGCTTGTCCACCATGCTGGCGCTGATGGGGTCGATCCCCGTGGTGGGCTCGTCGAAGATGATGAACTCGGGGTCGAGGGTGAGCGCCCGCGCGATGGCGACCTTCTTGCGCATCCCGTCCCCGAAGTCTGATGGGTAGCGCTCCCCTTCGCGCTCCATCCCGACCAGCTCGAGCTTCTCCATCGCCAGGCGCCGCGCCTCGCGCACGCCCACCTTGCGGTGCTTGCGGATCGGGAGCGCGACGTTGTCCAGGAGCGTCATGGAGTCGAAGAGGGTCGAGTTCTGGAAGACCATCGCGCAGCGCTTGCGGATGGGGTAGAACTGCTCTTCCGTATAATGTGTGATATCCACACCATCCAGAAAGACCTGACCGCTGTCCGGGCGCAGGAGCCCCACGAGGTGCTTGACCAGCACGCTCTTCCCGGCCCCCGAGGCCCCGATCACAAAGAACACCTCACCGGGCTCCACCGTGATGGAGACGCCCTTGAGGACGTGCTTGGAGCCGAAGCTCTTGGTGATGTCCCGAAACTCGATCAAGCCACCTGCACCCGGCGAAGGATCGACGCAGCGGCCACCCGAAGGCAGCGACGCCCGCGACTATACACCAGCGCGCGCCCCAGGGCTACGCCTTGCGCCGCGCGCCATCTTGCCCTATCGCTCCTGGGGTCGGGGGGCCTTGGAGATCGGAGGAGCGCCGCGTGGTGAAGCAGCACAGGTGGATCGTAGCGTGGGCCGGGGCCGCGCTCCTGGCGCTCGGGCTGAGCGCAGCCGCGCCTCGGGCTGCTGGCGCCCAGGAGGAGGCGCCCGGCGCGGCCCCGGACGAGGACGCCCGGCGCCAGGAGGCGCAGCGGGACGCCGCCGAGGGGCGCAAGCTCCTCAAGCTCCAGCGCGGCGCAGACGCCATCCCGCTTTTGGAGCGCGCCTACCTCGTGCTGGAGGACCCGGAGCTGCTCCGCCTCCTCGGGGAGGCGTGGCTCATCGCGGGGGACACGGCGCGGGCGCTGGCCCTCTGGGACGCCTATCTGGACGACCCGCAGGTGGGGGACTCCGCCAAGGAGCTCCTCCGGGCGCGCCGCGCGGAGATCGCCCCACGACCCGCAGGTGATGGCGACGGTGACGGCGAGGACGACGACACGCTGGGCCTGAGCGATTGGAGCAGCGGCGGGGCGGAGCGGGGTCAGGCGGGGCGTTGGGTGCTCCTCCTCGCGGGCGGCCTGGTCTACAACGTCGGCGCCTCCTACGAGGTCGCGATCCCGGCCCGCGCCGGCGGCGCCGCGACGCGGGCCACCGGGGACTACACCCACGGCGGCGTCGGCGCGCGCCTCGGCGGCGGGATCTGGGCCACCGACGCCCTGCGCCTCACCCTCAGCGTCGGCAACACCTGGATGAGCTGGGAGACGCAGGCCCCCGTCACCCCCTTCAGCACCGCCACCTACGCGGGGCTCCGCCCGGAGCTCTGGCTTGATGCGGGCTACCGCTTCGGCGGCGGGGTCAGCGTCGAGGTCGGCCTGGGCGGGGACGCGGTCCTCCTCACCGACGTCCCTGACGGGGTGGCGGAGGGCCTCTACGGCTACCGCGCCCTCACCGGGCTCGGCGTGCGCTACGCGGCGCCGCTCGCGGGGCCCCTCGACATCGAGGCGGCCCTCGGCGTCCGCGTCGCCCCCTTCCTCCACGAGGCCCAGCCGCTCCCCCCCGGCTTCACCGATCTCTCCTGGGTGCTCGCTCTGGAGGTCGGCGTCACCTGGAGCATCGGCCCATAAAGAGGGGTCCAGGGGTCAGCGACCCCTGGCCGCCGTCCACCCCAGGAACGCCGCCACCTCCTCCAGGAAGGCCTCCGGGCGCTCCTCGTGGGGGATGTGCCCCGACCCGTCGATGACGACGAAGCGGGCGCGGGGGAGGAGGTCGCGGAAGCCCAGCCCCACCCGGAGCGGGATCGCGCGATCCCGAGCGCCCCAGAGGATCAAGGTGGGGATCTCCAGCGCCCCAAGCGCCTCCACCTGCGCCTGCTGCGAGCCAAAGTCCAGCTCGCGGAGGATGTTGAGGAGCGTCCAGCTCGACCCCTCGATCCGCAGCGGCGCCGCCACCGCCGCCACATAGCCTGGCGTCACGCGCGACGGATCCAGGAAGCCGAAGCGCTTGAGGTTGACCTCCAGGAGCGCCTCCGCCCCCAGCGCCAGCGCCGCCTCCCCCACCCCCGGCCACGCCAGCACGCGCCCCACCCGCGCCAGCGGGACGGGCAGCGACGCCGGGTCCACCAGGATCAGCCGCGCCACCCGCTCGGGGTGCTCCACCGCGAAGCGGATCGCCGCGCCGCCCCCCATCGAGTGGCCCACCAGCGTCGCCCGCTCCCAGCCCAGCGCGTCCATAACCTGAAGGACTTGACGGGCGTAGAGCGCATAATCATAGCGCATCGACTCGTTGCGCCCCGAGTACCCCCACCCCAGCAGATCCACCGCCACCGCCCGCGCACCCCGCGCCGCCAGCGACGGCTGCACCCCCGCCCACATCACGCTGTGGTAGAGGAAGCCGTGCAAGAGCAGCAGCGGCTCACCCGACTCCGGCCCCGCCTCCACGAGGTGGCACGGACCCAGCGGGAGGTGCAGCAGGCGCCCCGGCGCCTCCTGCATCGCCTCCCGCCACGTCAACGGCTCACCCAGGCGGTGCACCGGCGCCAGGCGCCGGACGATCTCCGCCCAGGTCGCCATCAGTTCGACTTCGCCGGGCGGAAGGGGCGCACATAGGCCGCCAGCGCGGACGGGTTGCGCCCCATGATCCACACCGTCCCCTGACCCTCAAAGCGCGCCACCAGCCCCTCCCCGGAGAGGAACATCGACTTGAGCCCGCCGACCTTCTCCACCCGATAGGAGACGCCCTCGGTGAAGGCCAGGATGTGGCCCGTGTCCACCACATAGCCGTTGGCGCCCGGCGTCCCCGGCTGACCCACCGCGATCGCGTGGATCGCCCCATACGACGCGATCCACAGGTCGCCCTGACCCGACGCCTTCAACAAGAAGAGCCCCGCGCCCGAGAAGAACCCCTTGGCGCCGCCCCACTTCGTGTCCAGCGTCACCCCCGTCGAAGAGGCCAGATACCCCCCCGACTGCACGAAGACCCCGCCCTGCTCCGGCGTCATCGGCAGGTGCATGATGTCGCCCTCCGCCGACGGCGCCAGCTGGAGGCGCTGCCCCCCCGCCGTCGCCGTGAACGTGTTCTGGAAGAGCGACTCACCGCCCAGGGCCGCGCGCTTCAACGCCGCGCCCAGCCCCCCCCGCATGTTCGTCTCCATCGTGATGGCCGTGTCCCGGCCCACCATCGCCCCCGCCTCCACCACCAGCTGCTCGCCGGGGTTGTCGAAGGTCACGTCGATCATCCCGAAGTCCGGGCGCTGCAAGATCGTATGTCGCATGTCGTGCTCCTTCGCCTCCTCTCAAGCCGGCGGCAGCATGCCGCCGACGAGCTGCCCGTAAGCCTGCGCGTTCCGCGTCTGGATCCACAGCTTGCCCGTCCCCTGGAACGTGCAAACAAAGCCCTCGCCGCTCATCAGCGCCGCCACAAAACCGCCGCCCGCCTTCGTCACCTTGTACTCCAGGGAGCCCTGCCACGCCACGAGGTGACCCGTGTCCACCACATAGCTCCCCGACACCTCCACCTCCTCCAGCGCCCCGAAGGCCCCCACCAGGCAGACGCCCTGCCCCTTCGCCTTGAGCTGGAGGAGCCCCGACCCCGACATCAAGCCCTTGAAACCACCTGATTTCGACTCGATCTCTACCGTATTATCACACGCCACGAAGGCGCCGCGCTGGATGTGCCACTCCCCGGCGGCGCCCGCGGCGCTGTCGATCGACAGCACCCCGAGATCCCCCGGCAGCGACGGCGCCACCAGCAGCTCCGCCACGCCCCCCGTGCTCGTGAACGTGTTGGTGAAGAACGACTCCCCCCCCAACATGCTCTTGAGACCCTTCATCAGCCCCCCGCTGGCCGTCTCCATCTTCATGTTGGGGCTCATCCCGATCATCGCCCCCGCCTCGGCGCGGATCGGCGTCTCTCCCTGCTGGATCCGGCACTGCGCGATGGTCGATCCTGGCTTATAGAGCAGCTCAACTTGCATCTTGAATCGCCTCCCTCTGCCTCAGCCCAGCCGCGAGAGCCAGGACACCAAAGAGCCCACGTTGCGCGACTGCAACCACACCGTGCCCTCGCCTTTGAACTCGCACACCAGCCCCTCGCCGGAGGCCATCATCCCCATCAAACCGCCGCCCGCCGACCGGATGTTGAACTCCAGCCCCGAGTCGAAGGCCACCAGGTGCCCGTTGTCCACGATGTACGACCCGCTCACCTTCACCGGGTAGATCCCGCCGTAGGAGTTGAAGTAGATCGTCCCCGGACCCGACGCCTCCATGAAGAAGGCGCCCTCCTTCGAGAGCATCCCCCGCAGCCCGCCCCAGCGCATCTCCAGCGTCACGCCCGGCGTCGAGGCCAGATACGCCCCCGAGGTCAGCATCAGCCGCTCACCCGCCGCCAGCTCCCGCGCCTCGATGGACCCGTTCAGCGTCGGCGCCAGCGTCACCATCCCGCCCGAGGCCCCGCCGTGGAAGTGGTTCACAAAGAACGACTCCCCGCCCACCATCTTCCGGATCACCGCCACGAAGAACGCCACCAGGAAGCCGATGCAGCCGGCCTTCCCTCCCGCGTTCATCTTGACCTCCATCCCCAGCCCGGCGGTGTGTGTCACCATCGAACCCGCCTCCGCGATCACCGTCTCGTTCGGGTCCAGGTGGACCTTCAAGAGCGCGTGGGACGGACCATGCACGATCTCATGTCGCATCTCGTCTCTCTCCTTGACTCGTCTCCGGGGCTACGCCCCTCCACCCGCCGGCTCCCCTGGCCGCGCGGCCACACCATCCCGAGGGCTCCCTGTATGACCCACCCGACGCGCCGCGTCAAGCCGCCGCACCCCAAAACGCCAGCGTGGCGCCAAGCCTGCGAATGTGGGATGATGCAGCCCTCCCGCGCCGCTCGCCTCGGCGCCTCTCCCCTCCTCTGCCCGCAGCCTCGCTGCTGAGATCAACATGAAGAGATTCAACCAACCTCACGCCTATACAGCAAATGTACAATTAATCATTTCACTGATTGCCTCAGCCTGTCCCGCTTTATCTTGCGACGACTCACCTCCAAACACCCAAACCATAATCTCTCAAGAAGACACCGATCTCTCTCCCCTGGACGACGCCAGCCTGGATGCCTCCGCTCCAGACGTCACTCCAGATGTCGCCCCAGATGTCACCCCAGATGTCGCCCCAGACACCGAGCCGACCGAGCCGCTTACTCCAGCTTGCGAAGAGGGCAGGCAGCCCTGGCATCATCTTATTGTCAACACAGACCCTCGATTCCGGCGCGATCTACCCTTCACGGTAGAGAGCTCAGAAGCTGACAAGCTGACCCTCGTCACTGAGATCAACAATGAGAATGAGATACCCTACCTCAAAGTAGGCTTTGCAGGCAATCCCCTCCCGCTGAATCACATCCAGGGATTACAAGTTGGAGATCTTGTCTACGCATCAAGCTTTAGCGCATTATATTGCAACTATGCTATCATCAACGCTCCCGGCCTTGTCCGCCAACTCGTCATGCATGAGCTGTTCTGTGAGATCCAAGCCTGCCTGATGGCGGCCTGGGCGGGGCCAGCCTTTCAAGTATAAAGCTGAATAAGTCTAGTGGTTTGTGGCCAAAGAGGCGCTCTGCTGCGG
>CAUJGC010000427.1 GCA_963169075.1 Myxococcota bacterium | reverse complement strand
GGAGGTGACCCCTTCGGGGGTCACCCCACCAGCCGCGCCTGGGCCGCCGCTGCCAGCGCTCTCGCTGGCAGCGGCCCCAGGGGGTTGATCACGAGCCCGTCCAGGGGGAGGCGGCTCAGCTCCGCGAAGAGCGCCGCGCCGTGGTGGCCGCCCTCGGCCGAGAAGCCGGACTCGCCGGTGTCCTCCTCCATCTGGGCGATGAAGGCCTGGGCGGTGTCCTCGGCGGTGAAGAGGGCCATGAGGTTGCGTCCGCGGTCGTCGGGGGCGAGGACGCGATCTGCGCCCTCGTCATCCTCCCAGCTGACCAGGTGCCAATCTGAGAAATCACGCATCCTTGTAAACGGATCGGGGTGCTCGTCGGGGCGGTAGAGCGCCAGCTCGACCCGCGCCCGGGCCGCCCAGCGGCCCAGCGAGGCGAGCTGCGCCGCGCCGCGGTACTTGAAGGCGTGGGGGTTGAAGGTGTCGATGTTGACGCTGTCCACCTGCGCCTGCGCCGCCAGCGCGAAGAGATCGGCGCCCAGCAGCGTCAGCCGCCCCGGGTGGAGCAGCTCCTCGGCGGTGGCGTTGAAGGCCAGGATGGCCGCCTCGTCGGAGAAGACCTCCAGGATGCGCCCGCCCTCGGGGGTGGTGAGGACCCCAAGCTCGATCCCGGCGTCCCGGGCGTAGCCGGGGACGCGCCAGGTGCGCCACCCCATGAGCGCCCGGAGGAGGTCCGGGGCTGGACGATCTCCGCGCTGCACCTCGCTCGCTGCCTGCCGAAGCGGGAGATCATAGGGTGTCTCCAGCGTGGATAGAGCGCTCATGGCGTCGCCTCGACCTCGGCGCGCCAGCGCCGGGAGCCCTCGACCTCGCGGCGGTAGCGGTCGATGTGGCGCTGGCGCTGGGCGTCATCCCAGCCCAGGCGCTCCGCCATGAGCTGGGCCACGCGCTCCACCGCCCCGAGCCCCTGGGCCGCGTCGCGGTAGAAGAGCTGGGTGCGGATCATGAGCACGTCGAGGACCGACGACGCCAGCTCGGCCTCCACGGACCAGCGCACCTGGGCCAGCACCTCGGCGCGTCCGGGCACCAGCGGCTCCGCCAGCGCGGGCTCGGCGGCGATCATCGCGGCGATCTTCAGCGCCTGCATCCCGTAGGTGTTGGCCAGGAGCGCGGCGCTCGCCGGGGAGAGGGCGCCAGCGGCCGCCTCGGCCACCTGGGCGGCGACGCGGGCGTGGTCGTCGTCGGCGGGCCAGCCCACCGCGCCTGGCAGGGGGGCCCGGTCGGTGTGGGCGTCCTTGAGCCCGGCGGGCAGCGCGCCCGCCAGGCGGAGGAGCTTCACCGCGGTGTCCACCACCTCCGCCGACATCCGCCGGTACGTCGTCAGCTTGCCGCCCGCGATGGTGATCAGGCCGTCCTCGCGGACGAGGATCTGGTGCTCGCGGCTCACCGCAGACTCCGAGACGCCGCCCTTCGTCTCCGGCGGCGCCATCAAGGGGCGCAGCCCGGACCAGGTGGAGATCACGTCGGCGCGGGTCAGGGGGTGCTCGGGGAAGGTCGCGTTGGACGCCTCCAGCAGGTAGTCCACGTCCTCCAGCGTCGCCCAGACCTGGCCGGGATCGCCCTGGAAGTCGGTGTCGGTCGTCCCGAGGTAGCTCTGCTCACCCCAGGGGATGGCGAAGAGCACGCGGCCGTCGCGGGGGTGGAAGACCACCACGGCGTTGTTGAGCGGGAGGCGGGAGGCGTCCACCACGATGTGTGTCCCCTTGGTGGGGCGCAGCAGCTCCCGGACGGGGCTGCCCCCCATGCCGAGCTTCGCGGTGAGGTCGGTCCAGGGGCCGGTGGCGTTGATCACGGCGTGGGCGCGGACCTTCTGGCGCGCGCCGCTCAGCACGTCCTCAATGATCGCGCCGTTGAGGTGGCCGTCCACGCGCAGCAGCTCCACGGCCTTGGCGTAGGTGCAGACTACGGCGCCCTGCTCCACGGCGTCCAGCGCAGACTCCAGCGTCAGGCGGGCGTCATCGGTGGAGCAGTCGTAGTAGAGCGGGGCGCCCTTGAGCCCCTCGCGCCCCAGCGCGGGCTCCTCGCGGGCGATGTCGGCGGGCTTGAGGGTCCGGTGCCGCTTGGGGGAGCGGAAGAGGCTCAGGCCTTCGTAGAGCCACATCCCGGTCCGGATCGCCGGGAGCTGCCGCCGCGAGGTCTTGTAGACGGGGAAGAGGAAGCCCAGCGGGTTGACGATGTGCGGGGCGATGTCCATGAGGATGCGCCGCTCGGACACCGACTCGAAGACCAGGCTGAACTCCAGCTGCTCCAGGTAGCGGAGCCCGCCGTGGACGAGCTTGGAGGAGCGCGAGCTGGTCCCGGTCGCCAGATCGTTCATCTCCACCAGCGCCACCTTGAGCCCGCGCCGGGCGGCGTCCCGCGCGATCCCGGCGCCGTTGATCCCGCCCCCGATGATGAGCAGGTCCACGGGCTCGCCCAGGCGATCCCACATCTCCTCGCGTGTTGGCATCCTTCGATCCTCGCAGCTGAAGCGTCGCAGCGCGGCGCCTGAGGCCAGGCGCCGCCGGGCGCGCATTGTTGAGCCGCGGCCAGGGC
>CAUJGC010000426.1 GCA_963169075.1 Myxococcota bacterium | reverse complement strand
GTGTGTTGGGGGGGGGGGGCGGGTGTCCAGCGGCGGACCATCTGGTTATAAACGGCTTGAGGCCGCTGTGGTTCTACAACGCGCGGCGGCCCCGGACCTTTCCAGGGAGGACGCGATGCAGGCTGCGGGGAGACATTATCTCATCATCGGGGGCGGTTGCTATGGGAGCTACTATGTGCGGCAGCTCCTGGCGGCGCGGGCGCGGGGGTTGGTGGACTTCGCGGGGCTGCGGGTGCTGGACCGCGACCCGGCGTGCCAGGTCGCGCAGGCGTACGCGGGCGCCGCAGACGTGGAGGTGGTGGTGTCGGGGTGGGAGGAGGCGGGGGCGCTGGTCTTCAAGCATCGACGGCGGTGGGGGGGCGATCACCTGGTGCCGGCGCCCATCGCGCCGCACATCGCCTGGGAGTGGCTGCGGCGGCAGCTCGTGGCGGACGGGGTCGCTGCGGAGCGGGTGCGGGCGCTGCCGTGGTCGGGGGAGGCGCCGTCGCTGCCCTTCGCGCAGGTGGTGCGGGACGGGACGCTGGTGCTCTCGCACGCGCCGGGGATGTGTCCGGTGAACTGTGTGGAGCCGCGGCGCTGCCCGCTGACCTCGTCGTGGCGGGACTGGGAGCTGCGGGACACGCTCTTGATCGAGCACGCGCAGGGGCGCGTCACCGCCGATCGGCTCCTGACGCTGGTGTGTCGCCACGCGGTCTATGGCGTCGGCACCATCCCGCTGCGCGAGGTGCTGGACGCCTACGACCGGCTGCGGAGCTGGGCCGAGGACGGGGTGCGCGTGGCGATCGCCACGGTGTCGGCCTGCCACGGCATCGTGGACGGGCTGGAGATCGCTGCGGCGGCGGGCGTTGATCGAGGCTGAGGGGTCCGCTATGCTGGGGGCGTGGGTGCGAGGTCCAGCCGCAGGAGAGTCATGCAAGGCGCCGCTCATCGTATTGTCCTCTTCATCCTGCTCCTCTCGGGGCTCCTGGCGACAGGCTGCGTCTTCGACGGCGCAGGCCTGGACGCGCTGACGTGCGAGACCGACGCGGCGTGTGAGGTGCTTGGCGAGGGCGCCGCCTGCGTCGGCGGCGTCTGCCAGGCCGCGCGCTGCACCAGCGACGCGAGCTGCGACAACGGCGTCTTCTGCGACGGCGACGAGCGCTGCGCGCCTGCCAGCCCCGACGCCGATCTGCGAGGGTGCGTCACTGGCGCCCGGGAGCTGGACGACGGCGTGGCCTGCACCGAGGACATCTGCGATGAGGCCCGCGCCGAGGTCCGCCATGTCCGCACGAGCGCCTGCGCCTGCGAGGCGGACGCGGACTGCGCCGCCCAGGCGACCTCCTCCTGCCGGGTGGGGAGCTGCGAGGACGGCGAGTGCGTCTTCTCCAACCGCCAGGCCGGCGCCGCCTGCGTCCCGGAGGGCGCCTGCGTCGTGGACGCCGCCTGCGATCTGAGCGGGCGCTGCGTGGGGAGCCTCGACGATCGCCGCTGCGACAACGGCGCGTTCTGCGACGGTCAGGAGACGTGCGACCCCGGCGCCGCCGGGGCCGACCCCCAGACGGGGTGCGTGGCGGGGCCCGCCCCCGAGCCTCCCCCCGAGCTGGAGGACGACGAGCCCTGCACCGTCGTCACCTGCGACGACGAGGGCGAGCGCTTCTACCTGGACGCGTCGCGCTGCGGCTGCGACGAGGCGGGCGCGCCGTGCGACGACCCCGATCCCACCGACTGCGTGGCCTTCCGCTGCACCGAGGAGCTGACCTGCCAGCGGGTCAACCTCGACGCGGGGGTGGGCTGCGACGACGGCGCGGCCTGCACCGCCAACGACCGCTGCAACGGCAGCGGCACCTGCGAGGGGACGCCCAACCCGGCCATCTGCGACGACGGCGCCTTCTGCAACGGCGTCGAGCGCTGCGATCCTGGCGCCCAGGAGGCCGCCGCGAGCGGCTGCGCCCCCGGCGTGGACGCGGTGGCGGCCTGGCGCGCGGCGCACCCCGACACGCCGGCGTGCGTGGAGGTGAGCTGCGACGAGGACGCCGACGCCGTGAACGCGGCGCCCGGCGCCGCCTGCGAGTGCCAGACCGACGCCGAGTGCGCGACCCCCTGCGCCGCCTCCGCCCGCTGCACCGAGGCCGGTCGCTGCGAGGTCACCCCGCGGGCCGACGGCGACGCGTGCGTGCGCTCGTGCGCCAGCAACCCGAGTGATATCAACGGGATGTGCCAGAGTGGCGCCTGCGTGGTCCCCGCCGAGGGGCCCGCCCTCCAGCCCGCGTGCAGCGACGGCTTCGACAACGACTGCGACGGCCTCATCGACGCCAGCGACGACGAGTGCGGACTCCCCAACCGGCTGGAGGCCGCCGCGCCCGCGACCGGCGCCGTGGGCCGCGGCCCCGGGAGCGGCGTCGAGGTCACCCTCCGGGCCCTGGGCGTCCAGGGGCGCCCCCTGGGCGGCCAGCTCGACAACCTCTACTGCATCGCCCAGCCCCTCCAGGCCGATCTCGCCCCGGAGAGCGGACAGGTCCTCGACGCCGCCAGCAGCGCTGGCATCACCGTGATCGTGGACGGCGACGCGGGCGCGGTGCGCCCCGGGGCCGCCTGGGACGACGGCGCGCCGGGCTCGCCGCTGGGGCTCCGCCTCTGCGCGGGCGCCTCGATCACGCTGCGCGACATCCCCCAGCCCCCCGCCACCACCGCGGGCTTCGACGACGCCCATCAGGTGGAGATCACGCTGGGCAACCCGCCCCAGGGCGGGCTCGGCGCCGGGAGCTTCCTGGTCGTCTCCCGCTCGGAGCAGGCCAGCGGCACCAGCGGCTTCATCCCGCTGGGCCTCATCGACAGCGCCTCGACGGGGCTCCAGCAGCGCGCCTTCATCCTCCCGCGCCGGACCCGCTCCCACCTCCGCCTGGAGGTCGTGACCCCAGGGGGCGCGGGCGGCGGCTGCGCCTTCATCCAGGGGCTCCGCCTCCTCGTGACGCGGCGCGTCAACACCAGCGTCGGCGCCAACTACCAGACCAGCACCTGGACCCTCAACGCCGCCTCCGTCGCCTCCGTCGAGTCCTTCAACAGCCGCGACGCCGCCACCTTCTTCAGCGCCTTCTTCGAGCTGGACCCCAGCGCGGGCCACCAGAGCGACATCTCCTCCGCCTCGCCCAAGGTCGCCCTCTGGCGCCCCCACGCCCCCGCCAGCGTCGCCACACCCCGCGCCGCCTGGATCAACCTCCCCCCGCCCGGCGCCCCTCCAGCCGACCTCGCTGCCCGCCGCTGGCGCCCCCTCCTGCTGGACCTCTACGCCGAGATGGGCGACGCCACCGCCGCCGCCCAGGGCGACCGCGCCTTCATCGAGGTCAACCCCCGGGGGCGCGCCTGGACCCAGCTCACCGGCCTCCCCGGCAGCGGCCTGGGCCCCGCCTACGTCGGCGGCCTCCAGCGCGTCGTCCTCCCCCTCCCCGAAGCCGCCAAGACCCACGCCGCCCTCCGGCTCCGGGCCTCCACCCCCGGCCTCGCCGCGCAGGGCGCCCGCCTCGGCCTCGACAGCCTCTACCTCTACGCCTCGCGCCTGGAGGGCTGCCCGCTGGACTCCGCCGACGACACCTGCCTCACCGCCTATGCGGTGCTGGGGGAGGAGGGCGGCGCCCACCGCGTCCGCCTCCACACCGCCCTCGCCATGCCCCACGCCATCCGCTGCTACTGGCAGGTGCCGGGGCGGCCCGACCTCGACACCCTTGCGTCCGAGCCGCTTTCTGTGTCATTCCAGTAGCGGCCGATGCTTGAAGCGACGCCCTGCACCCGAGCCCGAGGGAGATCCATGGCCCATCCTCGCTTGATGCGCGCACACCACCACCTCCTCCTTGTCGCGGCGCTCCTCCTGACCGCCGGTTTGGGGAGCGGCTGCGTCTTTGACAACCAGCTCGACGAGCAGCGCTGCCTCAACGACTCGGCGTGCACCACACGCTTCGGCGCCGACTTCCGCTGCGTGGATGAGGTCTGCCAGAAGCTCGGCCCCGCCACCTGCGACCTCGAAGAGAACCCCGACCAGGCCTGCCAGAGCCGCGACGGCTTCTTCTGCAACGGCCTGGAGGTCTGCAACCCCGACTCGCCTGACGCCGACGCGTTCGGCTGCGTCGCCGGTCCGGTCCCCGGCCTCGACGACGGCGTGGCGTGCACCGCAGACTACTGCGACGAGGACCTCCCCGCCAACCAGCGCATCATCCACGACCCCTCCGGCTGCGAGTGCCAGGGCGACGCCATCTGCCGCGCCCTCAACAGCAGCCCCTGCGTCACCTCCTCCTGCCACCCCACCAACTTCAACTGCGTCACCACCCCCGTCGAGGCCGGCTCCTCCTGCGACGACGGCATCGCCTGCACCGTCGGCACCGTCTGCGACGAGAGCGGCGCCTGCGTCGCCGGCGCCGACACCCTCGACGACGGCGTCTGCGATGACGACGTCTTCTGCAACGGCGAGGAGCGCTGCGCCCCCGAAGAGGCCAGCGCCGACCCGGCCAGCGGCTGCGTCGCCGGGACGCCTCCCACCGCTGACGACGGCATCGAGTGCACCATCGCCGTCTGCAACGAGGCCGACGACCGCATCGAGCAGGACCCCCGCGC
Organism: Myxococcota bacterium; assembly: GCA_963169075.1. Taxonomy (GTDB): domain Bacteria; phylum Myxococcota_A; class Bradymonadia; order Bradymonadales; genus CAUJGC01. The sequence goes on along the minus strand of CAUJGC010000426.1, from coordinate 13,162 downwards.
CTGCGAGTGCACCTCCGTCGCCGAGTGCGAGGCCCGCGCCGCCGACTGCCACGCCTACCGCTGCAACGCCGCCACCGCCTTCACCTGCGAGCGCACCGGCGAGACCCTCCAGAGCGGCACCTTCTGCGACGACGGCGCGAGCTGCACCGCGCAGGACACCTGCCGCGACGGCGGCGTCTGCGCGGGCACGCCCGTGCACCAGATCTGCGCCTTCTCCGCGACCTGTGAGACGGGCACCCCCTTCTGCACCCCCGATCCCGACCCCGAGGTCAACGCGCAGACCGAGGGCTGCGTCTGCCAGGAGTGAGGCCCATGCGCGCCTCGTACCTCTCCGCGCTGCTCGCCGCGCTCCTCCCGCTCCTCCTGAGCTGCCGGGAGGAGGCGCCCACCCCGCCCGCGCCCACCCCGCCGGTCTCGGCGGCGGCGCCTGCCTCGGCGGCGCCTGCCTCGGCGGCGCCTGCGGGCGGCTTCTTTGATCAAGGCAAGGTCTTTCGGGGCGCGGGCGACCCCGAGGTGGACGTCCAGGCGGTCCCCTGCGTCGGAGACGCCGCCGACGGCAGCGACGCCAAGCCCTTCCATCCCCAGAAGATCCGCGGCACGGTCTGGGCTCCCTTCGGGGTCTTCGCGCAGCGCCAGCCCCCCCCGCGCCCCACCTGGCTCCGGGCCCTGGAGGGCGGCGCCGATCTCCTCACCACGCCGGTCTGGGCCCACCCGCTCCCCCAGGAGAAGGCCATCGCAGGCGCCGAGGTGCGCCTGGTGCACGTGGACGCTCGCGGCGAGGTGCTGGGCGAGCTGCTCAAGGCGACGACAGACGCCGAGGGGCGCTTCTGCTTCCGCGTCCCGGACGCCTTCCCCATCAAGCCCAACCTCGTCGTCATGGTGGGCGACGCCGCGAAGGGGACGCTCATGCGGCGCAACGTCGCCTCCCGCTCCACCAACGACCTCTTCTCCCAGCCCGAGGCGCTCTTCCGCCAGCTCGTCAAGCGCGGCGTGGACCTCACCCGCCTGCCGCGCCAGGAGTTCGGGAACCTCTACTCCCTCACCGACACCATCGTGGATGATCGCGTCCACACCGCCCCGCTGGATCTGCCCGAAGGCACCAGGATCCAGGCCGGCTGCGCGCTCGTCGAGCAGCGCCTCGCCAAGCACCCCCGCTTCATCGAGAAGGTCGGGGAGCTGGCCGGGAAGTACGGGGTCGCGAAGTAGCGCCTGGATGGGGGGTTCGGGGGGGGTGTCTGGTGCTGGGGTGGGCCCTGGGGGCCCAGGCCAACCCGCTGAAGATGACGACGCGGGATCGCCTGGCGATCCTCTACTCGCCGCAGTTCAACTTCACCCGCGAGGGGGAGCCCCTCATCCACGCCGGGATCGCCAGCGGCGTCGAGTCGATGGAGCTGGAGTCGGAGAGCGACCTGCGGGTGCTCTCGCTCAACCAGGAGGTGGCGGAGCTGGTCATCCCGGCGAAGCGCCGCCTCAAGGTGACCGTGGACAAGGGAAAGGCGGGGGTCTACCGCCACTGGGTCGTCGTGGATCGCGTCCCCTGGGGCCAGGCCACCGAGCAGCGCGCCGCCGTCGAGGCCTGGGTCAGCCGCGGCTACCTCCCCCGGACCTTCGAGGTGGGCAGCCTCTTCGCCATCGGCAGCCGCCGCTTCGACAGCCGCGTCTCCCTGATCGCCGTCGGCGGCTTCGACGACCGCGCCGAGGCCGTCGATCTGGCCGACCGGCTGGAGGCCCGCTTCGGGATCGAGACCGAGCGCCACAGCGAGGTCCTCACCCTCCCCAGCGGCACCCTCCAGGTCGCCGGCCCCGGCGCCCGCGCCACCCGCGAGGACGTCCTCTGGCTGGCCCCCGCGGACCCGGCGGGCACCTTCACCCTCCAGACCCCGCGCGGCGAGCGACGCTACGCCGGGAGCGCCGTCTTCACCCTCGACGCCGACGGGCGCCTCTCGGTGGTCAACGCCGTCCCCACCGAGACCTTCCTCAAGGGGGTGGTCCCCAGCGAGGTCTACGCCTCCGCCCCCAGCGAGTCCCTCAAGGCCCAGGCCGTCGCGGCCCGCAACGAGGTCCTGAGCGCGGTGGGCGTCCGCCACCTGGGCGACCCCTACCTCCTCTGCAGCGACGTCCACTGCCAGATGTACGAGGGCCTCAGCCGCAGCACCCCCCGCACCGACGCCGCCGTGGAGGACACCCGCGGCGTCCTCATGCTCTCGGCCTCCTCCGGGGAGCAGCTCCGCATCGTGGACGCGCGCTACAGCGCCAGCTGCGGGGGCCACTCCGAGCACAACGAGCACGTCTGGGGCGGCCACGCCGAGCCCTGGCTCCGCGGCCACGCCGACACCGCCGCGCCGCTCCCCGCCTCCTTCGTCGGCGGGATCACCGACGCCAACGTCCAGTCCTGGCTCGACAAGCCCCCCAAGGCGTGGTGCGACACCGACCGCTACGGCGGCAACAAGACCTTCCGCTGGACCCGAAGCGTCGAGGCCGCCACCCTCCAGGAGTGGCTCGACCGCAACCACCGCCTCGGACGCGTCACCGACGTCCAGATCCTCGCCCGAGGCGTCTCCGGGCGCGTCATCCGCCTCCGCATCGCCGCCGAGTACGGCGAGCTCATCCTCGACCGGGAGCTGGCGATCCGGCGGGCGTTCGGCGGGCTGCGCTCCTCGCTCTTCGTGATGGACCTCCAGCGCGACGCCAAAGGACGCCCCACCCGCTACAACTTCCAGGGCGGCGGCTTCGGTCACGGCGTCGGCATGTGCCAGACCGGCGCCATGATGATGGCCCACGGCGGCCACACCTATCGCGAGATCCTGGAACACTATTACTCGAATATTCGACTCGAAAAGCTATACTGAAAGTATATAATATACATATAAGGCGAGTGTGATGACGATTGTAGCCGAGCAGCTCATCGCGGCGCCGACGTGGGCGACGGAGCCCGCGCTGGCCTGCCTGACGGGAGACGAGGCGCTCCTGGGGTGCGTAGAGCCCGCGACGGGCGCCGCGGGGCGGGATCGGGTGGTGGTGCGTCGGCTGCGCCGGGCCGGGGCCGGCTGGGAGGCGTCGGCGCCTCCGCTCGCGCTGGAGGCGCCAGGGCACGCCGCGTGGCCGGAGGTGGCGGCGACGCCGGACGGCGGCGCCTGGATCGCCTTCCTGGACGTCGGGGAGGACGGCCCGCGCGGGGCGTGCACGCTGCGACTGCGGCGTCTTGAGGCGCCACAGGTGGATGTGGCCGCGGAGGAGGCGCCGTCGCTCCGCCACCCGCGCCTGCTGGCGCTCCCGGACGGCGGCGCGGCGCTGGCCTGGGTGACGCTGGATGACGCAGGGCACGGGATCGAGGCGGCCCGCTACGACGCCGCAGGCGCCTGCCGCGCCCGGTGGCGCCTGGCGTCCTCGCCGCGCGGGCTGGCGCTGGCGCGCCCTGACCTCTGCCTCGCGCCGGGCGGCGGGCTCCTGGCGGTCTGGGAGGCCCACCGGGTGGGGCGGATCGCGCTGGACGCGGCCCTCCTGGAGACGCTGGACCCAGGCGCGGCGCCGACGTCGTGGACGCTCCTGGAGGCGCCGGGCTTCCTCCAGCACCCCCGGCTGGCGGCGGGCGCCGACGGGGCGCTCTGGATGGCCTACGCCTCGGACGTGCCGGCAGGACCGCCGCCGGGGCTCCCGCGCTGGGTGCAGGTCGTCGCGCTGCGGCCGGGGGCCGGGGCGGCGCCCTGGGTCGCCTCGGCGCCGCGGACGCTGCCGGGGATGGACCTGAGCGCCCAGGGGGAGGACCAGTCGCTGGAGTTCCCCGCGCTGGTGGTCCGCCCAGGCGGCGGGCTGGTGATCGCCGCCCGAGCCTCCCACAACGCGCGCCTCTTCACCGTGGGCCCTGGGGAGGAGGCCGCGGCGTGGGACCTCTGCCCCGTGCTCTGGGGCTGCCGCGGGATCCGGATGGGGCTGGCGCTGGACGCGCGAGGCGAGGCGGTCGTGGCCTTCCACGACCGCCGCGGGATCATGGTGCGGGCGGCGGCGCTGGCCGCGGACGGCGCGCCTGCGGCGCCGCCGCCGGGGCCGCCGCTGGCGCCGCCGCCGGGGCCGCGCCAGGCGTTGGTGCCCGCCCGCCCGGCGTGGGGTGGGCGCCTGCCTTACATGGGGGACATCCACTTCCACTCGGCCCACTCGGACGGGGTGGGGACGCTGGAGGAGGCGCTCTTGCGGGCGCGGGATCGCTACGGCTACGACTTCGCCTGCTTGACGGATCACGACGCCTTCCTGGGGCGCCGGGTGACGCGCGGCGTGTGGCGGGCCATGCGGGACGCCTCCGAGGCGATCCACGCGCCGTCGGAGGGCTTCGCGGCGCTGATCGGCATCGAGTACACCGGGCCGCGCTATCCAGGGCCGGGGCACCGCTGTGTCTACCTGCCGGACGGGGAGGCGCCGCTGATCTGCCGGGCGGACGGGCTGGAGGACCCTGCGGCGCTGCTGGAGCGGGTGCGGGAGGCCGGCGGGATCGCCGTCCCGCACCACGTCGGCTGGATCGGCGGCGACCCCGAGCACCACGACCCCGAGGTGCAGCCCTGCTGGGAGATCTGCTCGGCCCACGGCCAGTACGAGTGCGAGGCCGACGACGTGTCGCCGCCGCCGCTGGGGCAGCGCCCCTGCCTGCCCCAGGATCGGGAGGCGCTGGCGCAGCACTACCTGCGGCGCCAGCTGGAGGGCGGGGCGCGCTTCGGCTTCGTCGGGGGCTCGGACGGGCACGGCCTCCTCTGGCACCACGGGATCAGCCCCCGGGCGGACTCCCACCGGACGGGGCTCACCGGGGTCTGGGCGCCGCACCTGGGGCGCGCGGAGGTGCTGGCGGCGCTGCGCGCCCGCCAGACCTGGGCGACGACCGGCGAGCCGATCCTGCTGGCGATGGAGGCCGACGGCGCGCCGATGGGGGCGGCGCTGGCGGCGGCGCCTCGTCAGGTGCGGGTGGGGGTGCAGCCCACCGCCGCCTGCGTGCGACTGGAGCTCTTCGCCCCCGGCGCTGACGGGCGCACCCGCGTCGTGGTTGCGCGCGCGTTGACGCTTGATATCCATTCTTTTGATTGGATTTTGTTTGATATTTGCGATCTTTTGCCGGCCTCGGGCTTCCTCTACGCGCGGCTGACGCAGGAGGACGGCGGGCTGGCCTGGGGATCGCCGGTCTTCTGGTAGGCGCCTCCGGCGGCCGGGGGGCGAGCGCCCCCCGAACCCCCCGCTACACCTCCCTCCGACGGGACGCCTCGCCTAGAAGAAGCGCGAGCCCTCCCGCGTCCTCCAGCCGCCGCCCCGTGGAGAGCCCCAGCGTCGGCGCCCGTCCTCGCCGCAAGAGCGCGCGCAGCTCGGCGGCGAGCACGTCGAGGCGGGCGACGTCCCCCGGCGTGAGCGCGCAGAGGCGCTGGAGGTGGGGGCGCTGGGGAGAGGGCGGGAGGTCGCCGTCATCTGCGCGCTCGGCAGGCGCGCCCAGGGCCAGGCGGAGCGCGCGGCGCTGGGTGCGCCGGTTGCGCGGCAGCCACCCCACCGCCGCGTCCGCGAGGAGGGGCAGCGCCCGCGCCCGCTGGACGCGCTGCGCGGCGTGGAGCAGGTGATCATCAAGGAGGTCTGCCACGGCCTCCGGCGTCCAGGCGGTCACATCACCGCCCGGGGTGCCCTCGTCTTCGCCTGCGTCTTCGTCCTCGTCGGGCTCCGCGGCGGCGCGCTCCCGCGCCAGGAGCCTCGCCTGGGCCAGCAGGGCCTCCAGGCCGCGCGGCTGCCCCCGGCGCTGGCGCCAGGCCGCCAGCCCCGCCCAGGCCACCTCCGGCGCAGGGGCCCACGGCGCGGGGACGGCCAGCAGGCGCAGCAGGGCGTCCGCCGCTGGCGCGTCGGCGCCGAGGAGGTCCAGGAGGCCCGTCACGAAGCGCGGCGCCCAAGGCGAGGTGAAGGGGCCGAGGGGGTGCCGCCGATCAGGCGCCTCCTGGAGCGCGCGGAGCGTCAGGGAGGCGAACCAGAGGCGCTCCTCGCCTGCCCGGAGGGCGACATTATAGGGCGGCGCGAGGGCGCGGATGTGATCGACCTCCAGGAGCGCAGCTTCAAGCGGGGTCGCGGTGGGGTGCGGGGTGACAGACCAGACCTGGGCGACCAGCTCCAGGTCTTTGTGGGCCGCGCGCCGCCGCCCCTGGAAGTAGGTGTTCACCCGGGCCTTGAGGGAGGTGGCCTTGCCGACATAGAGGACGCGCCCCTGGGCGTCGCAGAGGTGGTAGACCCCCGGCGTCGCAGGCAGCTCCAGGCGCTCCTGGCGCTGGAGGGGGACCAGGCGCTGCGCCGGGTTGGGCCGCGGGGCCTTGTCCTGGAGGAGCGCCCGGAGCCCGCCGAGGGTCGTGAGGCCGCGCTCGTCGCGCAGGCGCAGCAGGAGGTGGTGCCAGATGGCGGCGGTGGCGTGCACGAAGTCGGCGCTGCGCTTCAGCTCGCCCACCGGATGCCCCAGGAAGCCCGCCAGCGGGCGGAGCCCGCGGCGCGGCAGATCGGGGAGGAGCCGCCGGGCCAGCTCCCAGGTGCAGAGGATCTCCGGCCCGTCCCCCAGCAGCGGCGCCAGGAAGGGGCGCTCAAAGCGGGCGTAGTGGATGATCAGCAGGGGGTGGGCGGCGAGCGCGCCCTCCAGGCGCGCCTGGAGGGCCTCGGCGTGGAGGCGCGGCCCGGCCGCGTAGCGGGCGGGGGTGATCCCGGTCAGGGCCACGACCCGGGGCGGCAGGTCGGTGACGCCCTCGACGAGCCACGCCTCGGGGGGGTGCGGGAGCCAGGGGGAGGCGGGGTCCAGCGGCGCCCAGGCCAGCTCCAGCAGCGCCGCGGCCGGCGGGGCGGCGCCGGTGGCCTGGGCGTCCAGCGCGAGCGGCTGGAGCGCGGCCAGCGAGGTGTCATCGGCCAGCATGTCAAAGGCTCCGTTGCGATGGCGCGGGGCGCGGCGGAATGTCCATGCCGCCGCGCCGAGATTGTGCTAGGCTGCCCGTTTGAGGTCCGCGGAGCAAGCGTCAGCACACAACCATCCGGGAGGACGCGAGGTGTCGAGCAAGGCGAGGAGAGGGCAGGTGGCCTGGGGAGCAGCGCTGGTGGTCTGGACGCTGGCGTGGGGCTGCTCGCTGGGCTACGACCCGACAGCGGTCCGCTTCGAGGCGGCCCCCGGGGACAGCTCGACGCTCAACAACGCGGCGAACAACAGCGACCCCAATAATTCCACCAATAATTCGACACAAAATAATATAAACAATGCAGTAAACAACGCGCCGGTGAACAACACGCCGGTGAACAACACGCCGGAGAACAACAACCCGGCGAACAACAACCCGGTCAACAACACGCCGGTGAACAACACGCCGCGCCCCATTGAGCGGCTCGGGGTGGCGTGCGGCCCGCTGGGGGAGCTGTGCGCGCCAGGTGGGGCGGGGTGGCCGAGCTGCCTTGACGCGCAGTGTCAGGAGGTGATGGGGCTGGAGGAGGCGTCCTGCGCGCGTGGCGCCGGGCTCTGGGGCTATTGCACGGTGCCGTGCGCGGACGACGCGGGGTGTGCGGGCTCGCCGCGTGACGCCTTCGCGCAGACGATGCGGTGCGTGGGGGCGGGGGGAGGCGGCGCGTCGGGGTGGTGTCGTCCGGGGAGCCAGTCGCCGTGCCAGGGAGACGGCAGCTGTCCGAGCGGCGAGGTGTGTAAACTGGTGGAGCCTGCGCCGGGTGGGGGTGTGGAGGCGGTGTGTCAGACGGCGACGCCGGGCGGTGTGGCGGCGGGTGGGTACTGCAACGAGGCGCGGGAGCGGGGAGCGGTGCGCCGCTGCCGCAACGATCTCTGCGCGGACGACATCTGCACGTCGCTCTGCGGGGGCGGCGAGGGGTGCGGTTCGGGGAACCAGACCTGCGAGGCGGCGTCAGCGGAGGCGGCGGGGCTTGGGGTGGCGTGGGAGGGGGAGGTGTGCGTCGCGCGCGCGTGCTTGACGGCGGGAGACTGCTTTGCGGAGGGGGCCGCGACGCCTTATTGCACGCCGTCGTACATCGGCGCGGAGGGTGTGGGCGGGTACTGCCGGACGGACAACCCGGACGCGGCGGGCTCGCGGCGGCTTGGGGAGTCGTGCGCGGGGAGCGATCCGGGGGAGCCTGACGACGCGCGGTGCGGCTCGCGCTTCTGCACGGGGTACGCGCAGAACTTCCACTGCTCGGGGGCGTGCCGCAGCGACGCGGACTGCGGCTCCGATCAGGTGTGCGAGGTGACCTTCTTTGGCGGGTCGTCGGGGACGTACTTCGCGAACGTGTGCAAGTACGCGCGGGGGAGCCAGCAGGAGTGCAGCGACGGGGCGCCGTGTCCGAGCGGGGAGTCGTGCGCGCCGTACCTCTTCGGGGAGGTGGTGGAGGGGGGGCAGGAGGTGTCCGGGGCGCAGGCGGTGGGGCTCTGCGTGGAGGATGTGACGGGGGTGCCGCGCGGCTCGGGCGGGGTGGGTGGTGCGGGCTGCGCGGAGCGGGGCTGCGTGGTGTACGGGGGCTGCCTGCGGGTGGAGGGGGAGGACGAGTCGTGGTGCTCGAACGTCTGCGCCTCGGAGCTGGACTGCGCTGACGGCTTCACCTGCGAGGAGCTGATCTTCCTGAGCCCGCTGGAGACGGCGGAGCTGGAGGAGGTGACGCTGCGGATGTGCCGCCGGGTGCGGTGAGGGGTGTTGCGTCCAGGCGCGGCATCCTTTACTTTGCAGCGCCGCGCCTGGCCTCAAGGGTCGGGCCCAGACCGATGAGAAGCAAACGACGACGCTGAGAGGAGCGCGATAGCCTATGGCGACCGTGAAGGGCGGTTTTTCGGGGATCATCCGACAAGCTCAGAAGATGCAGCAGCAGATCGGCCGTGTCCAGGACGAGCTGGCGGGTCGGATCGTGGAGGCCTCTTCGGGAGGCGGTCGTGTGACGGCGTATGTGAACGGGCGCCAGGAGCTGATCAACCTGAAGATCGATCCGGAGGTGATCGATCCGAGCGATCCCTCGATGCTGGAGGATCTGGTGTTGGCGGCGGTGGGTCAGGCGATCAAGAACTCGCAGGACATGGTGTCGGAGGAGGTCAACAAGGTCACGGGCGGGATCAACATCCCGGGGCTGATCTGACCTTGACTGTTCTATAGTTCAGCATTACCTTCTCTGGGTTCGCCCGGGGAGCGTCCGACCTGGGCCTGGCGTGAAGCGCCGGGCCTGTGGCGCTCTGGGAGGTCTGTTTGTGGTCTGAGCAGAGGAGGGTGTCGTGGCTCATCAGGATCCGATCGCGCGTCTCGTCTCGCAGCTGGCTCGTCTGCCCGGGATCGGGGAGAAGACGGCCAACCGGCTGGCGTTCCACATCATCAAGGAGCCTGCGGCGTTCGCGCAGGAGCTCTCGGAGGCGCTGCTTGGGGTGAAGGAGCGGATCGGCCTCTGCACGACGTGCTGCAACCTGACGGAGACGGACCCGTGCTGGATCTGCCAGTCGGAGAAGCGCGACTCGAGCGTGATCTGCGTCGTCGAGGGGACGCCCGACCTGATGGCGATCGAGCGCACGGGGGAGTTCATGGGGCGCTACCACGTGCTCCACGGGGTGTTGCGCCCGCTGGAGGGTGTGGGGCCGGACGAGATCCGGGTGCGGGAGCTGGTGCAGCGCCTGAGCAAGCCGGAGCAGGGGGTGCGGGAGGTGATCGTGGCGACGAACCCGAACACCGACGGCGAGACGACGGCGCTCTACATCGCGCGCCTCCTGCGCCCGTTCGAGGTGAAGGTGACGCGGATCGCCTCGGGGATCCCGATCGGCGGGGATCTGGAGTACACCGATCGGGTGACGCTCGGGCGTGCGCTCCTGGGGAGGCGTGAGATCTAGCGTCAGCGGGTGAGGGGTGCAGCGTTGCGTTGTGCAGGGCGGGGGAGTGTGTTAGAGTCCGGGCGTGCATCAGGGAGCGGGGCGTCACCACGCTCCACACGTCTTGGGAGGCTCAACGTCGATGTTCAATGCCCAGACGGTCATCTATGAAGATGAGCTCCGTCGGTTGGAGGAGGTGTGCGAGCGGCTGTTGAAGGACAGCACGGCGCGCGCGGTCTTCCTGGTGGATAAGGTCGGCCAGCTCGTCTCGGAGCATGGTCAGACGGCGGGCATCGACACGACCTCGCTGGCGTCGCTGGTCGCGGGTGCGACCGCGGCGACGGGGAGCCTGGCGAACCTCCTGGGCGAGCGCGAGTTCCCGATGCACTACCATCAGGGTGAGCGCGAGAGCCTCTTCATCGCGTTGATCGGCGATCATTGGATCGTGAGCGTGATCTTTGACGACCGGACGATGGAGGGGCTGGTGCGCCTCCGGGTGAAGCGTGCGGTGGTCGAGCTGGAGCGGATCTTCCAGGATCTGGCGAAGCGCGCGGAGTCCCAGCGGGGTCAGACCCAGGGGCTCTTCTCGGAGATCACGGACGCGGACATTGAGGACCTCTTCAGCGACACTTTCTAGCGCGGTCCTTGATTTTAGGTAGGGTAGGGGTTAAGGCTCAGAGGGACGGCCTCCGCAAGAGGGCCTGCATCGTCCGTGGGGGCGATGGTGAGCACGGTGGAGTTGAGGCGCAGAGGACCCACACCTCGGCGCGTAGCATGTTGACGGGACGTTGAATGTCGTTCATTAACTACTCCTCACGTGAGATCATCCTCAAGATCGTCTACTACGGGCCTGGGCTCTGCGGTAAGACGACGAACATCAAGTTCATCTACGGCGGGACGAACCCGGACGCGCGAGGCAAGCTGATCAGCCTGGAGACGAAGGCGGAGCGGACGCTCTTCTTCGACTTCCTGCCGCTCTCGCTGCCGGCGATCCGTGGCTTCAAGACGCGCCTGCACCTCTACTCGGTGCCGGGTCAGCTCTTCTACTCCGCGAGCCGTAAGCTGATCATGAAGGGTGCGGACGGGGTGATCTTCGTCGCGGACTCGCAGGAGGAGCGCCTGGAGGCGAACCTGATCTCCTTCGAGGACATGAAGGAGAACCTGGAGTCGTACGATCTCTCGTTGGACACGATCCCGTTCGTGATCCAGTACAACAAGCGGGATCTGCCGAACGCGCTCTCGGTGAGCGAGCTGCGGGAGGCGTTGAACCCGGACGGCAAGTACCTGGACTTTGAGGCCTCGGCTGCTGCGGACGGCGGCCCGGGTGTCTTCGACACGCTGAAGGCGGTGGTGAAGATGATCCTGCTGAAGCTGCGCCAGGGTCAGCAGTAGGTCGGGAGATCGGGGGGATCGGGACGAGGGCACGCCAGGCGGCGTGCCCTTTGTTGCTCTGGGGGGCGCGTGCTCCAGATCGCCGCGATGTGCTGAGGTAGGCTTGCTCCAGCGGGGTGTGGGGTGCGGTGTGGGGTCTTCCGGTGCTGGGGTTGTTTGTTTTCTATGTCTTTGTTTTTTTAAGGGTTTTCGGGTTGCCTCCGGCGGCCAGGGGAAGCTCCCCTGGACCCCGTGTGAGGGTGGCACGGGTGGTGCTTTGGGGTGGAGGAGGGCAGCGCTCGGGCGGCTGCATCGACGGGACATCAGGCAAGCGAGGTGGGAGATGATGCGAGGAAGCGCGTGGGGTCGTTGGGGTCTGGTGGCGTTGGGTGTGGCGCTGGGTGCGTGCACGCCGGAGCGGGGTGAGGGCGACGGCGGCGGCGGGACGGCTGAGGTGTCCCAGGCGTCGGTGCAGGCGGACGTGGAGGCGAGCCTGGAGGCTTCGCTTGGGGGGCTGGCGCGGGCGCTGGCGTTTTTGGATGAGTCGGAGCTGATGGGGTTGCTGCCGCAGGGGGAGGCGGGGGAGTGCGTGTCGGACGGGAGCGGCGAGGTGTGGTGTGATGATGGGGGCTCGGAGGGTCTGGCGCTGGGGGCGTCGCTGGAGGAGGGGGTGTCGAGCCTGGTGCGCGCGCTGCGGGAGGATGTGCTGACCGAGGACCGCATCGAGGAGCAGAGCGCGACGTCGATCGTGTACCTGATCCCGGCGGAGCAGCTGTGCGGGATGCTGGAGGAGTCGGGTGAGGCCCCGCGGCCGGTGGAGCCGGATCGGGAGGGCGGCGCGGAGGACGTGACGAACGCCTCGAGCTCGTGCGTGGAGGCCTTCACGGCGGCGCCGCTGCGTGTGCGGGCGACCTCGTCGCGGGCGGGGAGCGTGCTGCTGGAGGTGTTGATCGGGTCGGAGCGGGCGAACCCGCTGGACGTGTCGTTGACGCCGCGCTCGGCGGAGCTGGAGCTGGATCTTGGGGAGGCGAAGCGGGCGTTGCAGGCGCTGGCGGCGGGGGCGGATGAGTCGATCGAGCTGCCCGAGGTGATGCAGGGCGCGGTGTCGGTGCGGGTGGACGCGACGGGCGGTGAGTCGTTCACGGGGTCGGTGTCGATCGTGCGGCCCATCGAGGTGCTCTCGATGAGCCTGGAGCATCCGCTGGCGCTGCGCCTGGGGCGTGCGGAGCCGGCGGTGGAGCTGAGCGTGGACGGGGCGTCGCGGGAGGTGACGGCGCGTCTGGACGTGGGGACGGTGGACATCACGGGGGACATGGGGATGTTCTGGAGCGGGGCGGAGACGACCAGCTCGTGCTACGAGGACTGGGACACCGGGGAGATCATCTGCGACGAGGCGGAGATCGAGGAGGTGTCGCCCTTTGAGGGGCACACGCTGGCGGTGCACCTGGGCGGCGCGAGCCTCCAGGCGACCTACGCGGGGGAGGAGGATCGGATCGCGTTGACCGATCTGGGCCTGGGCGATGATCGGACGCACCTGGACGTGGACGGGCAGACCTTCTTCGGGCTGGACGTGAACGCGACGCGGGGTCGTCGCTTTGATCTGACGGTGGAGGCGGGTGAGTCCGGGGTGGAGGTGGCGGTGTCGCCTGCGCTGGAGGTGGCGGTGGAGCTGGACATGCGTCACATGCCGGACGCGAGCGAGGGTGGGTATCCGTCCTGGGCGTTGGATGAGACGCTGGTGATGTCGCTGGACGGCAGCTCGCCGCGGCTCCTGCTGGAGGAGAGCGGCGCGGCGCGGGTGCTCTCGGGGACGCTGAAGCTGCGCTCGGCGGCGACGGGGCGCACCCTCACGGCGAACACCAACCAGTGCATCTGGGCTGAGGAGGTCGAGGAGGCGGAGCACCTCTTTGACGGGCTGGAGGCGGGGGCCTGCCCGGCGCCTTGAGGTGGGGGGTTCGGGGGGCGCTCGCCCCCCGG
>CAUJGC010000425.1 GCA_963169075.1 Myxococcota bacterium | reverse complement strand
TCCGCTCGCTCGCCACCCCCTCCCTCGCTCCGCTCGCTCGCTCGCCCCCAGCGACCCGTCGGTGCCCCCCCGTCACGGGGGGGGCCGGGGCCGTTCGTCCAGGCTTTGCCTGGACGTTACGGCCCCGGGGGGGGCTCGCCTCAGCCCGCGCAACGTGCTATATGCGGCGCCGACGCGGCGAACGCCGCCACCTGTTGAGCACCCACCACATCCAGAGGATATCATGGCCGCTCCCACCACCGTGCAACAGCTCCACCTCCACCTCCACGACCTCGCCGCGCAGGCCGTCCAGGCCCTCGGCGGCCCGGCGGTGGAGCTGAACCTCGCCCCGCCACCCAACCCCGAGATGGGCGACCTCGGCTTCCCCGTCTTCCCCCTCGCCAAGCCCATGCGCAAGGCCCCCCCGGCCCTGGCCGAAGAGATCACCCGCGAGCTTCAGACCCGCGCCGCAGGCGATCCCTACATCGCGGAGGTCCTCGCCGCCGGACCCTACGTCAACTTCCGCCTCAACCCCGCCGGGCTCCTCCGCCTCATCCTCCATGAGCAGCGCTCCGAGCGCCCCTTCGGCAGCCACCAGGCCGAGGCGCCCCAGCGCGTCATGATCGAGTACTCCAGCCCCAACACCAACAAGCCCCAGCACCTCGGCCACGTCCGCAACAACCTCCTCGGGCACACCGTCGCCAACATCCTGAGCTTCTACGGCCACGACGTCATCCGCGCCAACCTCATCAACGACCGCGGCATCCACATCTGCAAGTCCATGCTCGCCTACCAGCGCTTCGGACACGGCGAGACCCCCGAGCGCGCAGGCGTCAAGGGCGATCACCTCGTGGGTGATTATTATGTCAAATTCAACACAGAATTTGATAAAGAAGCAGAACAATACGCCCTCAAACGCTTCAAGGACGACCTCCTCCAGCACGTCTTCGCGGAGGAGGCCGGCGTCTTCCTGGCCGAGCCCGCCACCCTGGCCGCCTTCAAGAAGCTGCTCGCCCAGCGCCCCGACCCCGCGCTGACCCAGGAGGCCGAGCGCCTCCAGGGCCACTTCGCCACCCTCAAGGCCCTCCAGGACCAGGAGAAGGCCCAGCTCAACGCCCTCCTCAAGCCCATCAAGGACAAGGCCGAGCGCCAGCGCCTCACCGAGCAGCCCCCCCAGGCCATCCTCGACCTCCGCCACCAGGCCTGGACCCTCCGGCAGGAGATCGCCGCCTTCATCGTCAAGCACCGCACCCCGGAGGAGCTGGACCGCCTCCACACCCTCTGGTACCTCTCCCGGCGCATGGACAAGGACGCCTACTTCAATAGCGACGACTCCGACCTCGGCGCCGCCGCCCGCGAGATGCTCCGCCAATGGGAGGCCGACGACCCCGAGGTCCGCGCCCTCTGGGCCACCATGAACGGCTGGGTCGAGGCCGGCTTCCACCAGACCTACGACCGCATGGGCGTCCGCTTCGACCACATCGACCACGAGTCCGAGACCTACCTCCTCGGCAAGGACCTCGTCGAAGAGGGCCTCCAGCGCGGCGTCTTCCACCGCGCCGCCAACGGCGCCGTCGTCTTCGACCTCGCGAAGATTGGCCTCAGCGGCGAAAAAGCTGTCCTCCGCCCCGACGGCACCAGCCTCTACACCACCCAGGATCTCGGCACCGCCGCCCGACGCTTCGACAACCACCACCTCGACCGCCTCATGTACGTCGTCGGGGACGAGCAGGACCACCACTTCAAGGTCCTCTTCGGCATCCTCGGGCAGCTCCGCGAGGGCTGGCAGGACCGCTGCCACCACCTCTCCTACGGCATGGTCCTCCTCCCCCACGGACGCATGAAGTCCCGCGAAGGCACCGTCGTCGACGCCGATGACCTCCTCGACCTCATGGAGCGCCTCGCCGCCGACGAGGTCCGCGCCCGCTACGCCGATCTCGACGAGGACGAGATCCAGCGCCGCGCCGTCGCCATCGGCCACGCCGCCCTCAAGTTCTTCCTCCTCAACTACAGCCCCCCCACCTCCCTCACCTTTGATCCGGAGAAGTCCCTGGAGTTCACCGGCGAGACCGGCCCCTACCTCCAGTACGCCTACGCCCGCACCGGGTCGATCCTCGCCAAGGCCGGCCTCGACCCGGCCGCCGACCTCGAACCCGACATGGACGCCCTCGCCGCCCTCACCTCGCCGCTGGAGCGCGAGATCATCCTCCACCTGGCCGGGTGGCCTGCGGCGGTGGCCTGGGCCGCCTCCAAGTACGATCCCTCCAAGATCGCGGGCTTCGGCTACCAGACCGCACGCCTCCTGGCCCGCTTCTTCAGCGACCCCGACCACAACGTCCTCAAATCCGAAGAGCCCCTCCGCAGCGGGCGCCTCGCCTTGATGTGGGCCGTCAACCGCGCGCTGGGTGTTGCCTTGGGCCTCCTGGGGATACAGACTTTGAACGAGATGTGACGCTGCGCCGGGCCGCGGCATGACGCCGCGGCCCCCCCGACCCCCTGGCGGCGTCCCCCCTTAGGAGGCCCCCGTGGAGCACGCCGGTCGTTCCCCTGAGCTCTTCCTCATGTCCTACCCCCGGTGGGACTGGGCCATCCGCGGCGGCGCCAACTTCAAGTCCCAGCAGACCCACGCCACCCGCCCCAGCCCCCGCGCCGCCCTCCAGAACTGGCTCGACATCGCGGACGCCATCACCCGGGCCGGGGGCCACGTCCTCGTCATGCCCCCCTCCCCCGACCGCAACCTCACCGGCCTCCCCTACACCGCCGAGGCGGGCCTCTTCACCCGCACCCCCGACGGCGCCCCCGCCTTCCTCCTCCCGCGCCTCACCCCGCCCCACCGCCGCGACGAGGCCCTGGTCGTCTCCGGCTTCGTCCACGCCCTCGGCTGGTCCGTCCGCTCCCCGCAGGCCCGCTGGGAGGCCCAGGGCGACGCCCTCCGCCTGGACGACCGCCGCATGATCCACACCTCCGGCCACGGCCCCATGGCCCGCACCGAGGCCGAGGCCTACCCCGAGCTGGCCGACGCCCTCACCCCCCACCACCTCCACCTCCGCTTCATCGCGGAGCCCTGGTTCCACGGCAACACCCTCCTGGCGATCTTCTGGGACGCCCGCACCCACCAGCCCGCCCTCCTCGTCTGCGCCGAGGCCCTCGCGCCGGGCGAGCTGGAGCGCCTCCGCGCCTTCGCCCCCGACGCCCTCCTCCTGCCCATCACCCGCGAGGCCAGCCTCGGCTACGCCACCAACGCCCTCCAGGTCGGGCGCACCGTCATCGCCCCCGCGGGCCTCCCCCGGGAGATCCTCGCCTTCTGGGAGCGCCTCGGCCTCCAGACCGTCGAGCTGGAGCTGCACGAGCTCTTCCACCGCGGCGGCGGCGCCGCCGTCTGCCTCACCAACCGCCTCTGGGGCCTCCGCCTCGACGAGGTCCCCCCGCACCTCCGCTACACCCACCAGCGCGAACACCTCCACGACCTCCTCACCACCTGGCCCGAGGAGCTCTCTGCATGATCATCGACTCGCTCGATTATACGCCCTACCTTCTCGGTTATAACGCCATCGCCCGCCCGATGATGGACCGCCTGCCGGCGGCGCTGGGGGCGCGCTTCTACGACATCTTCGACCCGTCCTGCCTGGACTTCTACCGGCTGGTGAACGCGGGCAACTGCGCGGCGTTCGGGGATCTGGGGATGCCGCTCTGGGTGCAGCTCGACTGCTGCACCCTGCCCTCCGCCATGATCGGCTTCACGCTCCCCCGCGCGCAGATCGCCCCCGACCTCTGGCGGCGCCTCACCCACCACGCCGAGCGCATCTTCGGCCCCGAGGCCGCCGCTCGCCTCGACGACTACGACGGCCCCGTCCCTGTCTCCGAGTACTGCGGCGTCCGCGCCCACGACCCCGACGTGACGCTGGGCTTCTCCATGTTCGCCCTGGTCCCGGCCGCCCGCCTCGGCGTCCGCACCAAGGCCCTGGCCCTCCTGGCCTACGGCACCCCGCGCCAGATCGGCACGACCCAGTGGAACAACACCGCCGTCCGCGCCCACTGCCGCTTCGGCCCCCTCCACATCCTGGAGCCCCGCGCCCGCACCCACTCCCGCCCCGAAGCGACCTTCGTCTACGCCATCGACGTCCCCGCCCCCGACGCCCTCCTCGACCTCATCGCCAGCGGGGACTCTCCGCGCATCCGCCACCCCGCCCCCGCCTTCACCGTAGAGGCCGCCTCGCCCGCCGACGCCGCCGACCAGATCGAGCGCCTCATCCGCGAGCGCGGCCCGCTCGCCTTGACCGCCCCCGGCCTCCTCTCCACCGAGCCGCTGCGGGTGCAGGTGGCCCCTTCGGGACCCCCCCCGGCTGCGTAACGTCCTGCTCCGCTACGCTTCACAGGACGAACGCAGCCGGTCCCCCCCGTGACGGCAACCCCCCCGGCTGCGTTAGCTCCTGCATCGCTTCG
>CAUJGC010000424.1 GCA_963169075.1 Myxococcota bacterium | reverse complement strand
CACCGTAGCCGTTCGAAGCGAAGCCCGCCGACACGTCGAAGCCCGCCTTGCCGCTCGCGATCACGTAGAGGACGCCCCCTGCCGCGATCGCACCGACCACCTGCGCCAGGACGTGTAGGGCACCAGCTCCCGCCCCTCCATCCGCCCGCCCACCCACAGCCCCAGCGACACCGCGGGGTTCAGGTGACACCCCGAGATGTGGCCGATCGCGTAGGCCATCGTCAGCACCGTCAACCCGAACGCCAGAGACACCCCCAGCAGCCCGATCCCCACCTCCGGGAAGCCGGCGGCCAACACCGCGCTCCCGCACCCGCCCAACACCAGCCAGAACGTGCCGATCAGCTCCGCGAGAACGTGCCGATCAGCTCCGCGATCAGCTTGCGACTCAACTCCATGCGTGCTCCATCTCGCAGGGGTGACCCCTGCCGTCTCGACTCCCAGGAACCTCCGCGGTCATGCGTATGTGGCTTGTGATATCAAGCCGCTGGCTGCGCTGCGCCCAGCCTTACGGTAGGGAGATCCCTGGCCCGCGTCAAATCCCCCTGCGCTCGCCCGCGGCCTCCCGGCCGCGCAGCCGCCCACCCGATCCCACCCGTCCCCAGCGACCCGACGGTGTCCCCCCGTCACGGGGGGGACCGGGGCCGTTCGTCCAGGCTTTGCCTGGGCGTTACGGCCCCGGGGGGGTTGCGCCTGCGGCGAGGTCGGCTTAGGGTGGTGCGCGTGCCGTCGTGGTGGGTGGGGAGGAGAGGAGGGCGGATGCGTATCTTCAAGAATGGGGAGCGGTGGATGTTTGACGCCGCTGCTGAGTTCTACGGTTGGATGACGTGGCAGGAGGTGTGGCGGGCGCACTGCCGGAGCCTGGTGGATTATTTTCCGGGGTCGTTGCCTGCGCGGGCGCGAGTGCTGGATCTGGGGATCGGGCCGGGGGTGAGCGGGATCTCGATCCTGGATCGGCTTCCGGAGGCGGAGGTGGTGGGCGTGGACTACTCGCCGCGGATGCTGGCGGTGGCGCGGGGGTTTCTGGAGCGCACCGGGGCGCGGGTGGAGCTGGTAGAGGCCGACGCGGCGGCGCTGCCCTTTCCAGACGCCAGCTTTGACGTGGTGGTGGGGCACTCCTTCCTCTATCTGGTGCCGGACCAGGCGGGGGTGATGCGGGAGGCGGCGAGGGTGCTGCGTCCGGGGGGAGGGTGCGTTTTTCTGGAGCCTCATGAGGGGGGCTCGCATCGGGCGTGGATGGGGCTGGCGGGTCCGAAGCGCTTCAAGCTCTCGATGGCGCTCTGGCGGCTGGTGAGCGGTCGGATCCGGCGCTTTGAGGCGAGGGAGCTGCGCGGGCTGCTGGAGCGGGAGCTGGCGGAGGTCCGCGTGGAGGAGACGCTGGGCGGGCTGGGGCTGGTGGGGGTGGGTCGCCGTCGCGGTGAATAAGCGCGCGAGGCGAGGTGTCTCTTCTGGGTCGAGCGGTGTCAAGCCTCCGTGGGAGGGCGCCGTTGACAGCGCGGCGGGAGCACGCCAGAGTGTGTGCCGCGCAGGCGGACCCGACGAGGGGCATGTGCCGCCTCAACCTGGAGATCCCCGAGGGCTGGAGGCCAGCCCGATGACGCTGAGCAAGGAGACGCTATGATCCACGGTGCCGAGAGACTCCGCCTGCTGCGCCGCAGCGGGCTCGCCTTCTTCGCCCTGATGCTCTTTATGGCGGCGCTGCCGCTGGGGTGCGGTGACGATGAGGCGCCGCCTCCCCCCGTCGCCAAGGTCTTCTTCATCCACGACTCGGATCAGCTGGGGATGGCCGAGATCTGGGCCAACACCAAGTTCCTCGTGAGCATCACCGGGGGCCAGCAGACCTCGCCTGTGGAGATCGCGACGGGCGAGAACAGCTTCGAGGTGCGGAGCCCCGGCGCGACCGCGCCGCTGGTGGACGTGACCACGACCTTCGAGGCCCAGACCTACCTCTTCATCCTGGAGGGGACGCTGGCGGAGCTGGAGATGCGGGAGGTGGGCGCGGTGCCGCCCGCCGCCGAGGCTGGCAAGGCGCAGGTGGAGATCGTGAACCTCTACGAGAACGCCACCGCCGGGAAGTTCGACGTGTACGTGGGCGGCGTGTCGGCGGCGACGGCAGTGGAGCCGTCGAGCGTGTCGAGCTTCGTCGCCGTGGACGCGGGGGATGTGAAGATCGAGCTCTACAACGAGGGCGACGTGCCGGGGACCGACTTCGCGTTCCAGGAGATGGACGTGAAGCTGGCCGACAAGGGCGCCTACATGATCATCCTGCGCAACCAGGAGGGCAACGCCCGCCCGTCCATCGCGCTGGTGCAGGTGAAGTGATCGCGCCCCCCGGCGCTTGAGCGTATCGAGCCGCGAGGCGCTGCGTGAGGAGACTCCCAGCGCCTCGCCGCTGCATGAGGAGGTGTGCGTGAAGGTCAGAGCGTGGGTTGGGCTGGCGGTTGTGGCGGCGTCGCTGGTGGCTTCGGGGTGTGGGGACGAGGAGGAGGCGCTGGGGCCGTCGCCGCTGCACGCGGTGGGGAGCGTGCTCCAGGTGAGCGACGGGTCGGGGGAGGTGACGCTGGCGCAGCTGATCCTGGTGACGACCGTGAACGGCGCGCCGGAGTTCGTGGACTCCGCGCTGGCGCCGACGCTGAAGTACGAGGGGGAGGCGCGCGAGCTGAACGGCCAGCGGGTCCGGCTGCGCCAGGACGACGGCTCGACGCAGGAGACGACGTTCTACCAGCTCTCCAGCCGCCAGGACGCGCAGCTGGCCTACGCCGAGGGCGCTGAATACGTCTTCAACTTCACGGTGGACGGCCCCGAGGCGGGCCCCTACGCCGGTGAGATCCTGGAGCTGCGGGTGCAGGCGCCGACGGTGCCGCCGAGCATCGAGCGGGTGTCGGAGCCGGGCCGCGAGACGCTGCTGGACGTGGCGACCCCGAGCGGCTACGCGGCAGGCATCCTCCAGGTGGACCGCCCGACGTCCAACGAGACGACGTTCGTCTCCTTCCCCTACAGCGACCGCTTCCTGATGTCGGCCGCCGAGCTGCTGGAGTCGCGGGGCGAGCTGGAGCGCTTCAAGGGCGGCGTGGTGACGGCGCCGGCGTCGTCCTTCAACCGCGCCGGGACGCACGTGGTGTCCTTCATCGGGCTGGAGGTGAGCACGAGCGGACAGGGGATCGGGGCGCAGAGCTTCGGCTTCGTCGGGGCGGCGTCCTCGCTCTCGGTGGACATCCCTTGAGGGGGGTGCTATAAGCCGGTCGCACGATGGTCCCCGATGCCGCCGCATCCCCTGTCGTAGAGGCCCGCGATGAAGATCTGCTCGACCTGCCAGCGCCGCTATCCTGACAACACGCTCGTCTGCCCGGAGGATGGCGCCGCGCTGCGGCCCATGGAGCAGGGCATGGACGAGGACGTGGACCTCGTGGGGCGACGCCTCTTCGGGGAGTACACCGTCGAGCGGAAGCTCGGTGAGGGCGGGATGGGGGCGGTGTACCTGGTGCGCCAGGATCAGATCGACCAGCGCATCGCGGTGAAGGTGCTCCACGGTCGGGCGGCGCAGAACGACGAGCTGACGCGGCGCTTCGTGCGCGAGGCGAAGGCCGTCTCGATGCTGACGCACCCGAACATCATCCGGGTCTTCATCTTCGGTCGGACCGAGGACGGCCTCATCTACCTGGCGATGGAGTTCGTGCAGGGGGTGAGCCTGCGGGATGTGCTGGAGCAGGGGCCGATGGACGAGCTGCGGGCGATCCGCATCGTCTCCTCCTGCCTCGGCGCGCTGGGCGAAGCCCACGACATGCACATCATCCACCGCGACATGAAGCCGGACAACATCCTGCTCACGGAGTACCGGAGCGAGAAGGACTTTGTGAAGGTGCTGGACTTCGGCATCGCCAAGGTCAAGGAGCCCGACGGCAAGCCGCAGCAGAAGCTGACGCAGGCCGGTGTGGTCTACGGGACGCCCGAGTACCTCTCGCCGGAGCAGGCGCAGGCGGCGGAGCTGGATCACCGGACCGATCTCTACTCGATGGGCGTGATCCTCTACGAGATGATCACGGGCAAGGTGCCGTTCACGTCGGGGAGCGCGGTGACGATCCTGACGATGCACGTCTTCACCGAGCCGACGCCGCCCTCGAAGGCGGGCTCGGTGCCGGTCGCGCCGGAGATGGAGCGGATCATCATGAAGGCGCTGGCGAAGAACCCGGCGGATCGCTACCAGTCGTCGGCGGAGTTCATGGCGGAGCTCGCGGCGCGGGAGGCGGAGCTGGTGGCCGCGGGCGGTGCGCCGCGCAGCGTCAGCAGCCCGAAGCCGGGCGCTCCCGGCGCCGCGCCGCGCCGCGACGCGCCGACGGTGGCGGTGGCGCCTGCGGCGGCGGCAGCGCCTGCGGCGGGCGGCGGGCTGAGTAAGGTGCTGGTGGGGCTCTTTGTGCTGTCGCTGCTGGTCTTCTTCGGCGTGGCGGCGGCGATGTTGGGGCTGACGCTGATGAGCGGCGGCGGAGGAGGTTGAGACGTGACGGTCCTGTTTGAGCTGCACAACGTCCGCAAGAGCTACGGTGACTTCGTCGCCATCAAGGGGCTGACGGTGAAGGTGGAGGCGGGGACGATCGGGCTCCTGGGTCCCAACGGCGCCGGGAAGTCCACCCTGATCAAGACCCTGCTGGGGCTGCTGGAGTTCAACGAGGGTCAGGCGACCGTGCTCGGGCACCGGCTGCCGGAGGGCGGCGAGGTGATCCGGCGCCAGATCGGGTACATGCCGGAGAATGACTGCTATATCCCGCGGATGACGGCGGTGCATTACTGCACCTACGCCGGGCAGCTCTGCGGGATGACGGCTGGCGACGCGTTTCAGCGGGCGCACGAGATGCTGCACTATGTGGGGCTCGGGGAGGCGCGCTACCGCCAGATGGGGACGTTCTCCACGGGCATGAAGCAGCGGGTGAAGCTGGCGCAGGCGCTGGTGCACGGCCCGAAGCTGGTCTTCCTGGACGAGCCGACCAACGGTCTGGACCCGCAGGGTCGGGATCAGATGCTCTCCTTGATCAACGACGTGTCGGCGCAGGGGGTGAGCGTGATGCTCTCGACCCACATCCTGCACGACGTCGAGCAGACGTGCGACCGGGCGCTGCTGCTCAACCGCGGCCAGGTGATCCACTACGGCACCCTGGAGGCGATGAAGGACGATCGCCGCAACAACTACGAGGTGCGGGTCAAGGAGCGCCCGGAGGCGCTGGTGGCCGCGCTGCGGGATCGCAAGGTGCAGATTGACGAGGACCGCGGCGGCACGCTGGTGGTGACGCTCCCCGAGGGGGGCGAGCCGGGCCTGATCTTTGAGGCAGCGGCGTCGGCGTCGGTGCAGGTGCGGCACATGGTGCCCTACAACCTGACGCTGGAGACGGCCTTCCTCAACATCCTCAAGGAGGCCCAGGAGGCGGAGGCGGCGTCCAAGGCGTCGTCGGCGCCGTCGGTCCGGGCTTAGGAGTGTAAGACAGCATGTCGATCCGCGATCAGAGCTACAAGAACTACGAGGGGACGCTTGGGGCAGGGAGCCCGCTCTGGTGGGTGGTGGCGACCCACAGCCTGCGGCTGCACTGGCACTTTGTGCGCTCCAAGCTCCTGCTCTTCCCCATCTATTTTGTCTTCATCCTCTTCATCCTGGCGACCTTCGGGGAGCGGATGCTGGCGAAGACGTTCGGCGGCGGGCTGGGGGCGGACCCGGAGGCGATCTCGGGGTTCTACGAGTACGCCCTGGGCTACCTCCAGGTGTGGGTGGTGGCGCTCTACTTCGCGTCGTCGGGCGGCGGGGTGGTGGCCGAGGATCTGCGCTACCGCACGATCCAGCTCTACTTCTCGAAGCCGCTGGGGAAAGCTGACTATATTATAGGTAAATTTGCATCACTCTTCATGCTCGGCTCCATCGTGACGCTGATCCCGACGCTGCTCGTGGTGTTGGTGCGGATGCTGGTCTTTGTGCCGTCGCCGTCCTTCTCGGACGTGGCGCTGAAGCTGGCGGCGGTGGTGGGCTACGACATCGTGATGCTCGCGGTGATGTGCCTGATGATGATGGCGCTCTCCAGCCTGACCCCCCGGACGGGCTATGTGGTGCTGGCGTGGGCGGGGCTGATGCTGATCCCCTCGGTGGTGTCCACGGTGGTGGGGCTGGTGCGCACCGGCGAGGAGTGGCCAGGGCTCTTGAGCGTGGCGGGCTCGCTGGGGTTGGGGCTCAAGACGCTGGTCGGGTACGAGGGCTTCGCGCAGCCGGGGCAGCTGGCCGCCGAGGCGCTGCCCGAGTACATGACGTGGGCGCCGTGGTGCGTGGTGCTGGCGTTGGCGGCGGGGGCGGTAGGCATCTTGTATTGGCGGACCAGCAAGCTTGAGGGCATCGCCTGATCAGGCGGCCGCAGGAGGACGAATGGCTCAGCAGGCGCTCATCCAGACGGAGAAGCTCTCCAAGTGGTACGGGCAGGTCATCGCGCTCAACGACGTCACGCTGGAGATCAACCCCGGCGTCACGGGGCTCCTCGGGCCCAACGGCGCCGGGAAGTCCACCCTGATGAAGGTGCTGACGGGGCAGCTGCGCCCGTCCAACGGGGACGCCCGGATCTTCGGGCAGCCCATCTGGAACAACGGCTACGTCATGAGCCGGATCGCGCTCTGCCCCGAGCAGGACGCCTTCTACGAGGACATGACGGCGATGGAGTTCGTGACCTACCTGGTGCGGCTCCACGGCTACACGACCCACGAGGCCCAGAAGATGGCCCTCCGGGCGCTGGAGCTGGTCGAGCTGACCGAGCGCAAGGACGACCCCGTCAAGACCTACTCCAAGGGTATGCGCCAGCGCACCAAGCTGGCGCAGGCCATCGCCCACGATCCTGACGTGGTCTTCCTCGACGAGCCCCTCACAGGGACGGACCCGGTGGGGCGTCGCAAGATCATCGATCTCGTCCTGGAGATGGGGGATCGCGGCAAGACGGTGGTCGTCTCCAGCCACGTCCTCCACGAGGTGGAGTCGATGACCTCCAACATCCTCCTCATCAACAAGGGGCGGGTGATCGCGGACGGCGACGTGATGGCGATCCGGCAGATGATCGACGGCCACCCCCACTCGATCTTCGTGGACGTGGATCGCCCCCGGGACTTCGGCGCGCTGCTGGCGGGCGAGCCCTCGGTGGGGTCGATCGCGTTTGATGACGAGGGGCTGCGGGTCATGACCCGCGATCCCAACCCCTGCTATGAGGCCATCCCGCGCCTGGCGTTGGCCCACAACTTCAAGATCCGTCGCCTGACCAGCCCGGACAACAACCTCGCCGCTGTCTTCCGCTACCTGACCGAAGGCGGCTACAAGCAGAGCGCAGGGACCTGAGCGGGAGAGAGAGAGCCGATGTCGTCTACAGCCATGCCGGTGAAGCAGATCTCGTTCGGGACCCTCCTGGCAACGATCTTCACGACCCACCTCCGCAGCTCGCTGCTCTCGCGCAAGGCCATCGTCCTGGCGGTGGTGAACCTCCTGCCGCTCATCGGGGCGATCCTCTACCTGATGAGCGACGCCAAGAGCGGGATGACCTTCTACAAGGGGATGATCGAGTACGTCACGATCACCTTCCTGCTGCCCCTCACCGCGATGTTCTACGGCGGCCCGGCCATCGTCGAGGAGATCGAGGGGCGGACCATCACCTACCTCTTCCTGCGCCCCGTCTCCAAACCAGCGATCTTCCTTGGGAAATACCTCGCAGCCTCCGTGACGGTGGCCGTGCTGGTGGCCCTGCCGGTCCTGCCGACCTACTTCGTCGCCGTCGCCGCAGGCGGCGCCGACGAGGGCGGGACGCAGCTCCTCGCGCAAGGCCTCGTGAGCCTGATCGTGGGGAGCTTCAGCTACACCGCGGTCTTCTCCGCCCTGAGCGCGGTCTTCGCCAGGAGCCTCCTGGCGAGCATCCTCTTCTGGGGCGTCTTCGAGTGGGGCCTCTCCTTTGTGCCTGTCCTGGAGGTCGGCACCCAGAAGTACCACGTCCGCAACGCAGGCAGCTTGATCGATCTGGGGAACTTCGGCTTCCTCGACAAGATGGTGGGCCTCAAGGCCCCCATCGAGGTCCCCATCGGGGCCTCCTACGGCGCCCTCATCGCCGTCGCGGTCCTGGCAGCCGCCCTCGGCGCGGTGGTCTTCTCCAGGCGCCAGTACGTTGTCTAGCCCGACCGTCCACCCGCTCTCCCAGATCGCGGAGTCCCTCAACGACGCCCTGGCGCCGCTGACCTTCGCGCCCCCTGTCGCCTACACCTACAACCCCTGGCGCTACGCCCGCGCCCTCCGCGACGCCTACTTCGCGCGCTGGGGGCAGCCCGGGCCGCGGCGCGTCCTCTTCGTCGGGATGAACCCAGGGCCCTGGGGGATGGCGCAGACCGGCGTCCCCTTCGGAGAGGTCGGCGTCGTGCGCGACTGGCTGGGCCTCCGGGGCGAGCTGGACCTCCCTGACGACTACCCCGTCCACCCCAAGCGCCCCCTCCAGGGGCTCGCCTGTCCCCGGAGCGAGGTCTCCGGGGCGCGCCTCTGGGGCTGGCTCCGCGCGCGCTGGGGCACCCCCGAGGCCCTCTTCCAGGACGCCTTCGTCCACAACTGGTGCCCCCTCGCCTTTCTGGAGGCCTCCGGCGCCAACCGCACCCCGGATCGCCTCCCGGCTGCCGAGCGCGCCGCGCTCTTCCCCCCCTGTGACCAGGCCCTCCGCGCCGTCGCGGAGCTCTTCACCCCCCGCCTCGTCGTCGGCGTCGGGCGCTTCGCGGCCCAGCGCGCCACCCTCGCCCTCGACGGGCTGGAGGTGGCGATCCTCCCGATCCTCCACCCCAGCCCCGCCAACCCCCAGGCCAACCACGGCTGGGCCGAGCAGGTCGAGGCCCAGCTGAGCGCCGCGCTGACCCCCCCGGCCCCGTAACCGCCGACATCGCTGCGCTCGTCGGCGGAACGGGGCCGGTCCCCCCCGTGACGGGGGGACACCGACGCGATCGGGTGGGGACGGGTGGGCTCCGGTGGGAGGCTGCGCGGCCCGTAGGGCCGCGGGCG
>CAUJGC010000423.1 GCA_963169075.1 Myxococcota bacterium | reverse complement strand
CAGCTTGAGGTGTCAACGCAGGTTTACACCCAGGTGGAGACGAGGGTTCACGGGCGCTCCGGCGGGGCAGGAGCGGTCAGAGCGCGCCTCGTGGTGGCCGGGGCGGAGCAAATACAGCGGCCTCTTCGAGAGCGGCGCGGTCCTTGCTTCAACAAGAGAGCGGAGCGGCAGCCCCCCTCGCCGCTGTTGAGGGTTTGACATGCAGAGCTCCGGTCCCTAGTTTAGACTATCCGGGCTGAGGCCAGGGGTGGGGGGAGCTGGAGCGAAGGAGCGGTATGAGTCAGATGAAGCAGAGCGCGTTCGCGGTGATCCTGGGAGGAGCCCTCCTCCTCCTGGCGGCCCCTGCGTGGGCTCAAGGCAAGGCGGCGCCCGAGAACCTGAACTTCGCCAAGAACCTCTCCTTCGAGGAGATGTCAGAGCGCTCGAAGGGCGAGCTTCAGGAGATGCAGGAGGTCCTCAACGGGACCATCCAGCTGGCGGAGGACACGCGGAGCGAGGAGAAGGATCTGTTGAAGCTGAACTGCATCAACGATCGTATCCCGGTCATCCGTGGCTTCGTGAACGTCAGCGAGCAATCCCAGGGCCGCCTCGGGCAGGCGATCAAGCAGAAGGACCGCGAGGGAGCGGAGCACCAGTACTCGCTCATCGTGATCGCGGGCACCAAGGTGGACAACCTGGGCGTGGAGGCGCGCTCGTGCGCCGGCGAGGTCTTGCGCTACTCGGGGGAGACCGTGGTAGAGAAGGAGGTGTCGGGCGACATCGCAGCCTTGGACCCGACCAACGTGATCAGCGAGGAGGACGTGCTCTTCACGACCGAAGAGGCGACCCCCTACCAATGACGCGCCTGCCGCACAAGGCGCGCGAGGCCAGGGCCCAGACAGGCGAGACGGTATGATGCAGACCAGCGAGCGCACCGCGACAACCCCGACAGCTTCGACAAGGCGCGCAGCGTGGAGCCTCGCGCTCTGCGCGGCGCTCCTGGGGTTGGGTGCCGGGAGCGTCCAGGCGCAGGAGGTGTCCGGGAAGGACGGGCTGGGGAGCGGCAAGCTGCGCCTCCACCCGGGGATCTTCCTGGAGGGCGGCTTTGACAGCAACGTCTTCCGCGAAGACAACCAGGAGGATCCGACGAGCGCGCCGATCCTGCTGGTGCGCCCGACCTTCGGCCTGAGCATCGCGAACCCGACCAATGTGGCGGCGGAGCTGAACACCAGCATCCTCTACCTGCAGTATCTGGCCGACAACGACGTGCTGCTGGACCAGAGCGGCTTCAGCGTCAACGCGGACGGGACGGTCACCTTCAACCCCAACGGCGCGGTGGCCTTCACGGTCTACGACACGTTCCGCCGGACGAACGAGACGCCCAACCAGGAGCTGCTCCTCCAGTACGACCGGATCTACAACCTGGCCGGGGCGACGCTGAAGATCCAGCCCGGGGGCAAGGTTTTGACGCTGGATCTGGGCGGCGCGTTCGAGCTCTTCCGCCACGACGAGCTGGAGCAGCTGGATCGGAGCATCGGTCGCCTCCAGGCCGTGGGGAAGTGGAAGTTCCTGCCGAAGACGGCGCTGATGCTGGACGTGGATCAGCGCTTCGTCTTCTACGGGACGCAGCAGCGCACGGTCTTCGTGACGGACGGGGACATCCCAAGCTACCAGCAGCCCTTCAACAGCGCAGGGCTCCAGAACGTGGACTCCAGCCCGCTGCGGGTGATGGGCGGCGTGGCGGGCCTGGTGCTCAACCGGATGAGCGCGGTGGCGCTCCTGGGGTATGGCAACGGCTTCTACGCCTCGGGGCCCAACTTCAGCGGCGTGTTGGCGCGCGCCGAGGTGGCGTACGAGATCAACACGACCAGTCGGCTGCGCGTTGGCTACGAGCGGAACTTCCAGGACTCGACCTTCGCCAACTACTTCGCGATGCACCGGGCCTATGGGCACTACAATCACCAGATCGGCGGGATCGTGGATCTCCGCCTGGAGGGTGACTTTGAGCTGCGGGAGTTCGCGACGAACCCCGGTCCGACGCTGGACCAGGTGTCGGTGGACGGCCAGCCGGGGGCGAGCGCCTTCAGCACGAGCGACCGCGTGGACCCGGTCTTCGGGCTGGAGACGGAGGCGGTGGTGCGGCTGGGCGGCTTCTGGCGCCTGGGCGCGCGCTACAACCTGGATGTGAACACCTCGGACTTCGTGCTCATCACGGGGAGCGTGGGGACGTCTCCGGACCCGAACAACGTGAACGACAACGGCACGGCGCTGGCGAGCTTCCAGAAGCACCGCATCGTCCTCTTCACGGGGGTTGAGTGGTGAAGCGCCGCGCGGGGCGCGCGGCCAGCGCCGGGCTGGCCTCTCTCCTCGCGCTGGTGGCGGCCTGCACGCCGCCGGTGGACCCGGGCTACCGGGAGCTGCTGGGCGGCGGCGAGACCGGCGTGCTCCAGCCGCAGGCGACGACGCTGGGGCCGGGGGACCGCCTGGCGATCCGGGTCTATCAGGACGAGAAGCTGGGGGGGGAGTTCGCGGTGGCCTCGGACGGCACGATCTCCTTCCCGCTGGTGGGCAAGGTGGAGGTCCAGGGGCTGACCTGCTCCCACGTCGAGGACGACCTGGTGGAGCGGCTGGCGGCGGGCTACATCCGCACCCCCTCGGTGACGTGCTCCGTGGTGGCGTTCAACAGCAAGAAGATCTTTGTCTTTGGCGAGGTCAAGGAGCCGGGCGCCTTCGTCTTTGAGGACAGCATGAGCGTGGTGCAGGCGGTGACGCTGGCGGGTGGGTTCTCGGATCGGGCGGCCCCCAACGAGACGGCGCTGGTGCGGACCGTGGCGGGCGAGAAGCGGCGAGTGCGGATCCCGATGGAGCAGATCCTCCGCGGCGAGGTCGAGAACCTGCTGCTCTTGCCGGGAGATATCCTCTTTGTGCCGACGTCGATCTACTGAGCGGGGGAGTGATGAGCGCCGAGCGTACCCTCCAGACCCCGACCGCGCCGCCCACCGAGCTGGACGTCCCGGTGACGCGCTACCTCCAGATCCTGCTCAAGCGCATCTTGACGGTGATCCTCGTCTCGGGGGCGATCTTCGGGCTGGTGGCGGTCTACACGCTGCGCCAGCCGCGCATCTACGAGGCGAAGACGACGCTCATCGTGGAGCTGAACCGCCCCCAGATCCTCGGTGACGACGTCCAGCCGGTGACGGATCTCTCGCCTGCGGACTATTGGAAGCCCGAGCAGTTCTTCGAGACGCAGTACAACATCATCCGCAGCCGCACGCTGGCGCAGAAGGTGGTGAACGACCTGGGGCTGGAGAACGACCTGGAGTTTCTGGGGTTGGCGCAGGTGGAGGACCCCGAGGAGCTGGCGCGGCGGCTGGAGGAGAGCGACGCGGTCAAGGTGCTCCTGGAGCGTCTGGAGATCGAGCCCGCGGTGGACAGCCGGATCGTCGGGCTGAAGTTCCGGCACACCAACCCCGAGATCGCGACCCGCGTGGTCAACGCGGTGGCCGAGACCTACCAGCAGTTCAACGCCGACGAGCGGGTCGAGTCCACCGGGCGCGCGCACCGCTGGCTGACCGGGCAGTTCCTGGACGTGAAGGCCAAGCTGGAGCAGTCCGAGCGGGCGCTGCACGAATTCAAGATGAAGCACAACATCCTGACGACCTCGCTGGAGGATCGTCAGAACATCACCACCCAGCAGCTCATGGATCTGAGCCAGAAGCTCACCTCGGCCCGCTCGGAGCGCCTGCGAGCGGCGGCGGAGGTCGAGCAGATCCGACAGGTCCGCGCCCGCGCCGAGGGGGTGGTGGCGGGCTCCTTCGACGCGGTGATCGACAACCCGCTGGTGCAGAACCTCAAGGTGGAGACCAGCGGCCTCCGGCAGCGCGAGGCGGAGCTGAGCAGCCGCTTCCTGGATGATCACCCCGATCTCATCGCGGTGCGTCGTCAGCTGGAGATCGTCCAGTCCGACCGGGATCTGGAGATCGACACCATCCTGGCTGCGGCAGAGAACCGCCTGCGGGTGCTCCAGCGCACCGAGTCGGGGATCCAGCAGGAGCTGGAGTCGGTCAAGCAGGAGGCGCTGGACCTGAACGCCAAGGAGCTGGAGTACGCCGAGCTGGAGCGCGACTACCAGAACAACGAGCGGCTCTACACCCTGGTGCTCAAGCGCGAAAAAGAGACGGATTTAGCTCGTTTTTTGCGCGATAATAACGTGCGTATCCTCGACGCGGCCCTCACCCCCGAGCGGCCGGTCCTCCCGCGGGTCTGGCTGAACCTCCTGATCGGCGCGGTGGTGGGGCTGGCTGCGGGCGTCGCCCTGGCCTTTGTCCGCGAGATGCTGGACAACACCGTCCGCACGCAGAGCGACGTGGAGGAGCGCCTGGGGATGACCTTCCTGGGCCTCATCCCCCTCTTCAACCCCGAGCGCGAGAAGGGGAGCAGCGAGGAGGGCACGGTCGAGGAGTACAAAGACCTCTACATCCACAACTTCCCCAAGTCGACCGTGGCAGAGTGCATGCGGACCATCCGCACCAACCTCCTCTTCATGTCGCCCGACCGGCCGCTGCGGACGCTGGTGGTCACCAGCCCGGGGCCGCGGGAGGGGAAGACGGTCACGGCGTCCAACCTGGCCTCGGTCATGGCGCAGTCCAACACGCGGGTCCTCCTGGTGGACACAGACATGCGACGCCCGCGGGTCCACAAGGTCTTCAACATGGTCAACGACGTGGGGATCTCGTCGCTGATGCTGGGGGAGGTGACCTACGAGGAGGCGATCAAGCCCACGCCCGTGCCCAACCTGGACGTGATGTGCTGCGGCCCCATCCCTCCCAACCCCGCCGAGCTACTCCACACCGAGCGCTTCCAGGAGGTCATCCGCGGCCTCCTGGAGCGCTACGACCGCGTCATCTTCGACTCGCCGCCCACCATCGCTGTCACCGACGCGATGATCATCTCCCAGCTGGTGGACGGGCTGATCTTCGTCGTGGCCGGGGGGCGCACCGCGCGCGACGTCGCCGCGCAGGCTCACAGCCGCCTGGCGGGGGTGAACGCCCCCATCCTGGGCTGCATCCTCAACCAGGTGGACCTGGGGGACCGGCGCTACGGCCAGCACTACTACTACTACCGTCGCTACGGCCAGTACTACGGGCAGAGCGAGGAGGAGGAGGACGCCGCTTAGGGCGCGATCCCATGACGCTGCCGCGCCACCCCGAGATCCAGCTGAATCTGGGCGATGAGGGCCGCAGGGTCCGGGAAGGTGCGCTCCTCGCGGATCCAGGAGAGCAGCTCCACCGCCACCGGCGTCCCGTAGAGATCCGCCTCCGGGGGCAGCCCCTCCAGCACGAAGGTCTCGACGTTCACGGCTGCGCCGTCTCCGAAGGTGGGGCGGACGCCGATGTTGGTGATCCCGGGCCAGCGCGCGCCGCTGCGGCGATCCACGAGCGCTGTCACATAGACCCCGTGTGGGACCAGGAGCCCCGCCCCCGGGCTCAGGTTGGCGGTCGGGAAGCCCAGGCGAGGCCCGCGGGCGTCGCCCTGCTCGACCTCGCCCCAGAGGGTGTGGTGGCGACCCAGGAGGGCGCTCGCCTCCGCCAGCTCGCCGCGCTGGAGGGCGCGGCGGACGGCGGTGGAGCTGACGACCTGGCCGCCTTCGGCCACCGGGGGGTGGATGTGGACCTGCATCCCGCGGGCCTCTCCCAGCGCGCGCAGCACCTCCGGGGTCCCCGCGCGGCCGCGTCCGAAGTTGAAGTCGTAGCCGACCCGCACCGAGGCGCTGTCCAGCACCCCGGCCAGGATGTCCCCGACAAACTCCTCCGGGGTCAGGGCCGCCAGCTCGGGGCCGAAGGGCAGGGCGATGGGGTGATCGACGCCGAGCTGGCGCAGCAGCCGCTCCTTCTGCGCCGCGTCGGTCAGGCGGAAGGCCGCCTCGTCGCCCTTGCGGAAGAAGGTCACGGGGTGGGGCTCGAAGGTGAGCGCGACGCTGGGGGCCTGGCGCTGGCGCGCCTCGCGGACCACGTCCGCGAGGATGGCCTGGTGCCCCAGGTGGACCCCGTCGAAGTTGCCGACGGTGACGACGGCGCGCTGGAGCTGGCCCCGGAGGGCGTCGAGGAGCGTGTGGAGATCGTGCGGCATGAGGCGAGGTGGGCTGGAGGAGCAGTGGAGGGCGCCGCGCAGGGCGTCGCGGCCTGTGTGCCTTGTAGCACCGACGCTCCCCGCTGGGAAGGAGGCTTGTCATCGCGGCGCCGAGTAGGTTATCCAGCGGCCCCGCGCGCAAGGTGGTTGCCCGGCGCGGCGCGTGGCGTTAGAGTGGCGAGCGGGTCAAGACGTCGGGTGGAGGAGTGTGCATGAATAAACGCCTTCTGGAGCACCTGCGGCAGAGCGGATACATCGACGAGGCCAACCTCCGCGCCGCGATGGCACGCCAGCAGCAGTTTGGTGGGGACCTCCTGGAGCTGATGCTCCGGATGAAGCTCCTCTCGGAGCGGGAGTGCGCGCGGGGGCTCGCCTCCTTCTACCGCTACCCGGTCGTCGATCTCAACCAGACCACGCCGGAGGACGAGGCCCTCGCGCTGATCGACGGCGAGTATGCGCAGAGCCACGGCCTCCTGCCGCTCCACGTGGATCACGACGGGCAGATCGTGGACGTCGCGGTCTTCGACCCGGCCCGCACGCTGGAGGGGCTGGATCTGCTGCGGCGCCACACCCTCTACGAGCCGCGCCCCTACATCTCGCCGCCGACCGCGCTCCAGCAGGCCATCGCCTACTTCTACTTCGGCGTCCTCCCCGATCCTGCGGCAGAGGGCGCCTCGGGCTCCTCGCCGCGCATGGGGCGCTCGGCGGGGGAGGGCTCCGGGCCGCGCCGGATGAGCGCGACCTCCAGCGGCGGCGCCTTCGCGACGGTGGCGCCGCGCGGGGCGCTGCGCTCGACGCGGATGGTGTCCTCGGAGGAGGCGCCGCTTGGGATCGGCGGGCGCGTCGATCCCATCGCCTCGGCGCCCAAGATCGGGGCGCTGGTGGAGCCGGTCTCGGTGGGCGGCCTCCCGGCGGTGTCTGGCGCCCCCGCGAGCCCGGAGCTGATGGGCGCGCTGGAGGCCTGCCAGCAGCGCATCGAGCGCCTGGAGGCGATGCTGGACCACGAGCGCCGCCTGGTGCAGGTCCTCGTGGAGGTGCTCGGTGAGGTCGGGGTCACCTCGCGGGAGGAGCTGATCAAGCGGCTCGGTGAGGATGCGTGAGCGCGGCGCCGAGGCGCCGCGGGTGCTCCTCCTGGGGGACCCGGTCGCGCACTCCCTCAGCCCGTCCTTTCAGAACGCGGCCTTCGAGGCCCTGGGGCTGGAGTCCCGCTACGAGGTCTGCCAGATCACCGCAGCGGAGCTGCCGGGGATCCTGACCCAGCTCCGCGAGGGCGCCCTCCTGGGCGCCAACATCACCCTCCCGCACAAAGAGGCCGCCGCGAAGCATGTCGATCGCCTGGGCGTCGTGGCGTCCTGGCTCGGGGCCGTCAACACCTGGGTGCCGACCGTCTACGGCGTCGAGGGGCACAACACCGATCTCTCGGGGCTGCGCCGGGTGCTGGAGGAGCGCCTGGAGGGGCGCCCGGTCGAGCACGCCTGCATCCTGGGGGCCGGGGGCACTGCCCGCGCTGCGGTGGTGGCGCTGGAGCAGCTGGGCTGCGCGCAGATCACGCTGGCCAACCGCACACCGGAGCGCGCCCAGGCGATCGCGGAGGCGCTGGCGCCTCATGTCCAGGCGCACCTCCGCGCCTGCTCGCTGGAGGCCCTCTGCCGGGCCGGAGCGGGGGCCTGGCGGGCCGCTGACCTCGTCCTCCATACCACGAGCCTCGGCGTAGGCGCCGCCCCGGAGACGCCCGCCTGGGCAGGCGCGCTGGAGGCCTGGGCGCCGCTCCCCTGGGCAGCCTGGGCCGAGGTCGGGGCGGTGGTGGTGGACGCGAGCTATGGCCGCCAGGGGACGCCGTTTGTCGCCGCTGCCCAGTCGCGGGGCCTCCAGGCCACCGACGGCCTGGACATGCTGCTCTATCAAGGGGTGGACGCCTTCGCGCTGTGGACGTGCCGAACGCCGCCGGAGGAGATCATGCGTCAGGCGCTCTACGCGGCCGCGGGGCGCCCGCTGGCTGCGGCTACTCCTCCGCGCGATAGGAGCGGCGCTGGAGCGGGTTGACGCGCTGGCTGGTGGCCTCGTCGTCCCGGGGTAGCTCCAGCGCGCCCGAGCGCTCGCCGCGGCGCGGCTTGAACTCCGAGGTCGCGGCGTCCTCTTCGTCAAAGGCCGTTCGCTTGCTCTCGGCGGGGAGGGGCTGGGGGTTGGACACCTCAGCGAGGTTGTGGCGTCCGGTGTTGCGTCCGCCGTAGGCGCGGCGACGCGCCGCCCAGGCGGCGGCGCGCTGCCCGCCTTCGGCCTCGGCCTCAGCCTCGGGGCGCTCGCCGCGCTCGGCCAGGATGGAGTTGACGAGGTTGGAGACGTCCTTCTTGAGGGCGATGGACGCCTCTTGCATCTCGCGGGTCAGATCCTGGGTGGTGAGGCGCTCGTACTTGTTCTCGCTGGCGGGCGCCGCAGGCGGCGCCTTGTCGTCCGCAGTGGCGGGGCGGTTGAGGACCCGATAGCTCCCCAGCGAGCGCTCGACGCTGGCGTAGCGCCGCGCCGCGGCGGCGCGGTCGCCGCCCTCCGCGGCGCTCGGCGCCGCAGGTGCAGGCGTCGGCGCCGCCGCGGCCGTCGGGGAGGGGAGGGCGGGCACAGGTCGCGTCGGGGAGACGGGCTGCGCCTTGCTCCGGTCCAGGACGCGGGCCAGCGTGCGACGCGCGCGGGAGCGGTCGGCGCCGCTCTCGGCGGCCTGCGCCTCGCTGGCGGGCTCCTCCGGGTCGGGGTCGGGCTCCAGCTCCAGCACCTCGACCTCCTCGCCGTCGTCGAGCTGCGGGTCGTTGGGCCGGGCCGGGCGGTCGAGGCTGCGGCGCCCGGCCAGCTCCAGCCGGGGACGCCTCACCCGCTCCTTGCGATCCTGGTACTCCTTGACCCGCTGCATCAGCGAGTCCACCCCGCGGACCTCCTGGGTGGTCGGCTCGATCTCATCGACCGTCGCGCCCGCCGGGAGCGGCACCAGCGCGCCCGCCGGGAGATCGGGGAGGCTGCCCGCCAGCGCTTGCCGCGCGGGCAGCGGCCCCTCCTGGGTCGGGGTCGCGAAGGGGTTCTCTCCGTTCGCGGTGGGGGACTCGGAGACATCGACGCTGGAGACGCTCCCAGGCTCAGGCCGACGCCCCAGGCGCCGGGCCATCCGCAGCGCCGCCAGATCCGGCGAGGGCTCCGCGGCGGCGACGTGCGCGGGCGGGCTGGGCTCGCTGGGGGTGGTGATCGCCAGCGGCCGCAGCCGCCCGATCGGCTGCACCGTCGGCGTCGTCCGTCCACGCGGCCGCTCCACCTCGCCGCCCAGCGGCGGGAGGGTCGGCGGGAGCGCAGGGCGCGCCCGCTCCGCGGGCGGCGGGTCAGGTCGCGGCGCCTCAACCGGCGGCGCAGTCGCCTGCGCCGCTGGCTCCGGGCGCGGCGGCTCCGGCGACGGCTCTGGAGCGGGCTCGGGGCGGCGCAGCTCCTCCCGCCCCCGCGAGAGGACG
>CAUJGC010000422.1 GCA_963169075.1 Myxococcota bacterium | reverse complement strand
ACACCCCGGTGACACTCCGCGTCACTTCGTGACGCGCCGCGCCGCGCGCGGCGTCACTCGGCCTCATGGGAGACACCCGCTCCAGGGGCGAACACGCCCTGGCCTTGGGCCACGCGCCACCATCGACCCCGTGAGGACGGGAGGGTGTAAAAAAACTGGTGTCTTGGCACACGCGATGCACTATGGCCAGGCGGGCAGACGAGCCACCCACACATCCGACCCGACGCGACGATGAAGAAGCTGGCACGCAGTCTGCACTGACCCAAAACGGCTTCGAAACGTTCCTCTACGTCCCAGACGCGAGGATCTCCTCCACCACCCAACCCACGGAGAGGTTGACCATGCTGAAGAGCAAGAAGGGCTTTACCCTCATCGAGCTGATGATCGTCGTCGCCATCATCGGCATCCTGGCCGCCATCGCCATCCCGGCCTTCATCCGCTACATCAAGCAGACGAAGGTCTCGGAGACGGACATCAACCTCAAGTCCATCGCGGACGGCGCCTCGGCCTACTACCAGGCGGAGCACTACACCTCGGATACGGGGGCTCCTATCCCTCACAAGCAGTACCCCGACAGCACGGGCGGTGTCGTGCCCGCTACCGTGCCCAAGGGTACGAAGGCCGACGTCTCGGGCTTGGTGAACGGCCAGCCCTGGCAGTCCCTGAAGTTCAACCCCTCCAAGCCGGTGTACTACCAGTACTCCTACAAGTCTGCCGACATCAACGATGCAGCCACGTTCGATGCCCAGGCCTTCGGGGACATCGACGGTGACGATGTTCGATCGACCTTTACCGTCAAGGGTAGCATTGCGGACGGCAACCCCTCCATCACGGCGAAGTTCTTCGCCGAGAACAGCGAGCTCGAGTAAGCCGGTTTGAGCTGAGCTGAAGCCACGCAGGCCCGCTTCGGATGACGGAGCGGGCCTGTGCGCTTGGGGCTTGACCGCGGCGCGGCGGTGAGCATCCTCTCGGGTGAACAAGCGCCGCAAGGCGCGGCGAGCGAGAGCGACGAGCAAGGTATGTGGCGAGAGCGGGCAGCGAGAGCGGCGGGGGTGCTGGTCTTGGCAGGGCTGGGGGCGCTCTTGCATCACGGCGCGCAGGCGCCGCGCGCGGCTGCGGTCGAGGGGCTGCCGCTGGAGTACCTGCCCTCGGCGTCCTCGGCGCGCTGGCTCTCGCTGGGTCACACCGCTGCGCTGGCGGACGTCTTCTGGATCCGGGGGGTCCTCTACTACACAGGCGAGGCGCGCAACCTGGGGCGCTTCGCGTGGGTGCGTCAGTACATCGAGCTGGTGGTGGCGCTGGATCCGGGCTTTGTGGACATCTACCGATGGGCCGGGACGGCGCTCCTGGTGGCTGAGGGCGAGGTGGGGATGCCGCAGATCGAGCTGGCCAACCACTTCCTGGAGCAGGGCGCGGCGCGCTTCCCGGACAACTGGCGCCTGCCGATGACCGCGATGGCCAACTGCAGCTACTACCTCCAGACCCAGGACCCCGAGGAGCAGGCGGCGCTCAAGGCGTGCCGGCTCAAGTTCCTGCGCATGGCGGCCTATCGTCCGGGCGCGCCGTATACGCTGGCCCTGATGCTGGCCGGTGAGGAGGGCGCCGGCGCGGACGACCCGGCAGCGAAGCAGCGCCTCTGCCAGATGTTGATGGAGGTCTACCTCCAGAGCCGCCAGCCCGAGCTGAAGGCCCAGCTCCAGGCTCGGGCCAGGGGCGGCGCGTGCGGGGCCATGTCCCCAGACGAGGTCGAGGTGCTGGAGCGCCGCTTTGACACGGCGCACCAGCGCAGCTATCCCTACCTTTCTCCCGACCTCTTTGTGCAGGTCGTTGACACGCAGCGCGCCGAGGACGACCGAGCGGTCTCCCGGGCGGCGCCCAGACCGAGCGAGCCATGACGGACACCTCAGCGGACACCTTGAAGGGCCAGCGCATCTGCCTCACCGGCGGCGCAGGATTCATCGGCACACGCCTCATCGAGGCGCTGGCCCCGGACAACCAGATCGTCGTGCTGGACAACCTCCGGCGCAACGCGCTGGAGAAGACCTCGTGGTGGAGCCACCCCCACGTCCAGGTCATCACCGGCGATGTGCGCGACATGGAGCACGCGCGCCGCGCCGTCGAGGGGGCCACCCACGTCATCCACCTCGCCAGCATCGCCGGTGTGGACACGGTCATGAACCGCCCCGTCGAGACGATGGAGGTGACCCTCCAGGGCACCATGAACATGCTGGCCGCAGCCCGCGACGCAGGCGGCGTGCAGCGCTTCATCGACTTCTCCACCAGCGAGGTCTTCGGGCGCTACGCCTACAAGGCGTCCGAAGGCGAGGTGACGAGCCTGGGCGCTGTCGGTGAGGCCCGGTGGACGTATGCGGTGAGCAAGCTCGCCACCGAGCACCTCGCGCACAACTACTTCCGCCAGCACCAGCTCCCCACCGTCGCCATCCGCCCCTTCAACATCTTCGGCCCCGGCCAGATCGGGGAGGGCGCGGTGCACCACTTCGTGGTGCGGGCCCTCAAGGGCGAGCCCCTGGTGGTCCACAACGACGGGAGCCAGATCCGCTCCTGGTGCTACGTCGATGACATCATCGACGGCACCATCCGGGCGCTGGCCCGCCCCGAGGCCGTCGGCCAGAGCTTCAACATCGGCAACCCCCGGGCGACGCTGACGATCTACGCCCTGGCGCAGGAGATCGTGCGCCTGGCCGGGTCGTCCTCCCCCATCCACTTCAAGGAGTGGCCCTTCGCGGACGTCGAGCTGCGCATCCCCAGCATCGACAAGGCGCGGAGCCTCCTGGGCTACGAGCCCAAGGTGGATCTGGAGGAGGGCTTGCGGCGGACCATCGCCTGGTACCGCGAGCAGCGCTGAGAGGACAGCGATGGTGGTGCTCAAGGCCGCAGGGCTGGCGAAGACCTACCGGATCGGGTTCTGGCGCAAGAAGGTGGTGGCGCTCCGCGACGCCACCTTCGACGTGCGACCCAACGAGGTCTTCGGCTTGATCGGCCCCAACGGGGCCGGCAAGACGACGACCATCAAGATCCTGACCGGGCTGGTGACGGCGGACGCCGGGGAGGGGAGCCTCCTCGGGCGTCCGCTGGGGACTGTCGGGGCGCGGCACGCCCTGGGCTATCTCCCCGAGCAGCCGTACTTCTACGAACACCTCACCGCCGAGGAGCTGCTGGACTACTACGGCGCCCTCTACGGCATGGACCGCCCGACCCGGCAGCGCCGGGCGGCCGAGCTGATCGAGCAGGTCGGCCTGGGCCACGCCAGCGACCGCCCCATCCGCAAGTTCAGCAAGGGCATGATGCAGCGCGCCGGGCTCGCCCAGGCCCTCATCCACGACCCCGAGCTGGTCATCCTGGATGAGCCCAAGACCGGCCTCGACCCCATCGGGCGCGCCCAGGTGGACGCCATCATCCGCGACCTCAAGGCCCAGGGGAAGGCCGTCTTCTTCGCCAGCCACATCCTCTCGGACGTCGAGAAGGTCTGCGACCGGGTCGGGATCATGGTCCGGGGCAAGGTCCGCGACGTCGGCCCCCTCGACAAGCTCCTCAACGCCAAGGTCCTGGAGGTCGAGGTGCTGGTGGAGGGCCTGGATGAGGCCCGCCGCCCCGAGATCGAGGCCCTCGGCGTCACCTGGGAGCGGCGCGGCGAAGAGCAGGTGCTCCTGCGAGCCGAGGCGGCCCCGCCCGCCCGCGAGGCCCTCGCCCTCGCGGTGCGCGCGGGCGCGGCGGTCCGCGGCTACGAGGAGCGACGCGAGCACCTGGAGGATCTCTTCCTCCGCATGGCGAAGGGGCAGGGCGATGACGCGTGAGGTGAGCCCGCCGATGGGGCGGCAGCTTGGGGCCATCGCCTGGAACACCTTCCGGGCGGCTATCCGGAGCCGCGTGCTCCACGGCATCGTCGTCCTCGCGGCCGCGCTGGTCCTCTCCAGCCTCGCCGTCGGCCAGCTCAGCGTGGACAACGACGCTCGCGTCATCCGCGACATGGGCACCTCGTTCATCAGCCTGACCGTCGTGGCGGTCGCCATCTTCTCCGGCGTCAGCCTCCTCCAGGCCGAGGTCCAGCGCAAGACCATCTACACCATCGTCACCAAGCCCGTCTCCCGGGGCCTCTTCATCTTCGGCAAGTTCCTCGGCCTCGCCCTCACCCTCCTGGTCATCGAGGCTGTGCTGGGCGGCGTCCTCCTCCTCCTCATCGCCGTCCGCGGCGACCCCTTCGGCGTCGTCCTCATCCAGTCCCTCCTCCTCACCCTGGGGGAGGGCCTGGTCGTCGCCGCCATCGCCACCTTCTTCTCCTCCTTCAGCACCCCCGTCACCTCCGGCGTCGTCACCTTCGGCCTCTTCGTCCTGGGGCGCCTCTGGGAGGCGCTGCACCGCTACGCGGAGACGGCAGGCGGCGAAGCCCTCCAGCTCGTCATGCCCGTCGCGGAGGTCCTCCTCCCCGACCTCACCCTGGGGCGCGCGGATCTGGAGGTCGCCTACCTGATCCCGCTCCACTGGAGCTATGTAGCCTACGCCGCAGGCTATGATCTCTGCTATGCCGGGGTCGCCCTCCTCCTCGCCTCCCTCATCTTCGCCCGGCGCGACTTCGTCTGAGCGCGTCGCCACAATCTGCGCGTCCGGTGACAGAAAGTGTCACAGGGGCAGGCGCGCGCCGCCGCTGCGCGCTCACAACCCACGCCGGCGCGGGCTCGCATAAAAAAACATGCACCCGCGCGCCTTGGCGCAACCCATGCTATTAGACTGGCATGAGCGGCTGTGTTAGGCTCCTCTTGACTGTCTCAAGTCACGCGACACAACCTGCCACCCCTTACACACCACGCTGTCCCGGCAGCGCAACAGTCCATCGTCGAGGTCTCTCATGACTTATCTCTCCAAGCTCCGCCGCGGCTTTACGCTCATCGAGATGATGATCGTCGTCGCGATCATCGGAATCCTGGCGGCCATCGCCATCCCGGCGTTCACCAAGAACGTCCGCCAGTCCAAGGCGTCGGAGAGCGGGATCAACCTGAAGGCCATCGCGGACGGCGCCGCTGCCTACTACCAGGCCGAGCACTACGACCGGGCCAACGGACGGCCTGTCACCTTCAAGCAGTTCCCCGGGACCAACACCCAGGTCAAGGTCCCCGCCGGGAACCTCCCCCCCCAGGGCACCAAGGTGGACATCGTCGCCACCGTCTCCAACAACCCCATCTGGAAGGCCCTCAAGTTCGCCCCCTCCAAGCCCGTCTACTACCAGTACGGCTACGTCAGCCTGGGGATCAACGACGGGGCTTCCTTCTCCGCCCAGGCCCAGGGCGATCTCGACGGCGACAACATCACCAGCTCCTACGTCACCTACGGCACCATCACCAACGGCAACCCCCGCATCACCGCCCCCTTCACCACCAACCCCAGCACGCAGTACGAGTGACCCCCCCGGCCCCGTAACGTCCTGCTCCGCTGCGCTTCACAGGACGAACGGGGCCGGTCCCCCCCGTGACGGCAACCCCCCCGGCCCCGTAACCTCCTGTTCGCTTCGCTCTCAGGAGGAACGGGGCCGGTCCCCCCCGGGGCGGCAACCCCCCCGGGCCCCGAACCGCCGCGAGCCCGGCGCGGCGACGCGGGGCGGGGCCCGGCCCCCCCCAGGCCGGGGGGCGC
>CAUJGC010000421.1 GCA_963169075.1 Myxococcota bacterium | reverse complement strand
CGTTGCTCCTGTGAAGCGCAGCGCAGCAGGAGCTTACGGGGCCGGGGGGGTTGCCGTCACGGGGGGGACCGGCCCCGTTGCTCCTGTGAAGCGCAGCGCAGCAGGAGCTTACGGGGCCGGGGGGGTTGACGTCGCGTCCATTGCAGTCCTGAATGCCTGGCGTTGAGGTGCTCTGTCGTCAACGCATGGTGAGGTGCAGCGGATGGAAGCGGTGGTGCAGTCGATCTTCGGGTTCCTGGGCGTCGCGAACGAGATCCTGTGGGGGCCGTGGGCCTTCGTGGTGCTGGTGGCGGCGGGGCTCCTCTTCACGGTGTGGACC
The DNA here is from genome assembly GCA_963169075.1 of Myxococcota bacterium. Taxonomy (GTDB): domain Bacteria; phylum Myxococcota_A; class Bradymonadia; order Bradymonadales; genus CAUJGC01. The sequence continues at coordinate 2,600 of CAUJGC010000421.1, read as the reverse complement.
CGGCTGGTGCAGGTCCGGGCGCTGACCCACGGCGTCGCGGTGATCCGGGGCGACTACGACGAGGAGGGCGATCCCGGCGCCATCAACCACTTCCAGGCGCTCTCGGCGGCGCTCTCGGGGACGGTGGGGCTGGGGAACATCGGCGGGGTCGCGCTGGCGATCGGGCTGGGCGGGCCGGGGGCGCTCTTCTGGATGTGGGTGATCGGCTTCCTGGGCATGGCGCTCAAGACCGTGGAGATCACCCTGGCGATGATGTACCGCAACACCGACGACCCCAAGAACCCCTCCGGCGGCGCCATGTGGGTGATCGACAAGACCCTGGGGCGCCAGGGCGGGTGGAAGAAGACGGTGGGCAAGCTCCTGGGCGGCTTCTTCTGCGTGACGCTCATGGTCTCCAGCATCTCGGGCGGCAACATGTTCCAGGCGTGGAACGTGGCCGACCTCAGCAACCTCTACTTCGGCGTCCCCCAGATCGCCACCGGCATCGGGCTCGCCGTGCTGGTGGGCCTGGTCATCCTCGGCGGCATCCAGCGAATCGGGAGCGTCGCCGGGAAGCTCGTCCCCATGATGTGCATCCTCTATGTCGTGGCCGCCATCGCGGTCCTCGCCCTCCACGTCACCGAGATCCCCGCCATGCTCGCCCTCATCGTCGAGTCCGCCTTCACAGACACCCAGGCCGTCGGCGCCTTCCTCGGCGGCACCGTCGGCTCCGCCTTCACCGTCGGCGTCCAGCGCGCCCTCTTCTCCAACGAGGCCGGGCAGGGCTCCGCCCCCATCGCCCACACCGCCGTCAAGACCAGCGAGCCCGCCCGCGAGGGCGTCGTCGGCGGCCTGGAGCCCTTCATCGACACCCTCGTCATCTGCACCCTCACCGCCCTCGTCATCATCGCCACCGGCACCTGGCAGCGCGACGCCGTCGGCCCCATGCAGGGCGAGCCCCCGCGCCTCGAAGCCGCCGCCGAGCCCGGCGCCCTCCGCCTCGTCGCCCCCACCCAGGCCGACGCCCTCCCCGAGCTGCCCGCCTGGGAGGCCTGGTACCCCGGCGCCCAGGTCTTCTTCCTCGTCTCCGTCCCCGCCTCACCCGATCACGACCTCCTCGCCGCCACCGACGACGCCCTCACCCAGGCCGGGCTTCCCCCCGACCGACTCCCCGCCCTCCGCGCCCTCGCCTCCCCCGACCGCCCCGCCCCCACCTGGGCCGAGGTCGAGGCCGCCCTCACCCCCGACCACGCCGCCCGCCTCCGACAAGCTGGCCTCTCCCTCGACCGCGACCGCTCCCGCATCATGGGCCGCATCCAGGGCGCCCAGGAGCGCGGCGGCGACACCATCGCCTGGGAGGCCCCCCCCGCAGGCGCCCGCTGGCTCCCCGAAGCGCCCGACGCCCCCCAACGCCACATCTTCCGCGACTTCAAGGGCGCCACCCTCACCAGCCACGCCTTCGACCTCGCCTTCCCCGGCCTCGGCAAGTGGCTCGTCACCCTCGCCAGCTGGCTCTTCGCCCTCTCCACCATCATCTCCTGGTGCTACTACGGCGAGCAGGGCGTCGTCTACCTCCTCGGCAAGCGCGCCGTCCTCCCCTACAAGGCCCTCTTCCTCCTCGCCACCGTCATCGCGCCCGTCGCCGTCACCACCGACGCCGAGCTGGGCAACCTCGCTGACTTCGGCACCGGCTTCATGCTCTGGGCCAACATGCCCATCGTCCTCGTCATGGGCTTCCTCGCCGTCCGCGAGCTGGACTCCTACTTCGCCCGACTCAAGCGCGGCGACTTTGCACGCCGAGGGGTTGACAAAAAGTGACGGCGTCGTCATAAACAGGCACATGCCCGCTCGCGAGCGGGGTCACTGCGCGACACAAGAAGTCAGGAGGTGCGCCATGATCGGGATCCCCGTGGGGCTTATCGCTGCGAACGCCACCGAGTGGGTCGTCCACAAGTACCTGCTCCACAACCAGGGCAAGAAGAAGGGCAGCTTCTGGGGGTTCCACTTCCACGAGCACCACAAAGAGGTCCGCAAGGCCAGCTTCCGCGACCCCTACTACGAGCGCTCCCTCTGGGGCTGGAACCCCCAGACCAAGGAGGTCGTCGCCCTCAGCGGCCTCCTCCTCACCCAGCTCCCCCTCTTCCCCATCGCCCCCTTCTACGTCGGCACCGTCGCCTACTGCGGCTGGAACTACTACCGCAAGCACAAGCGCGCCCACATGGACCCCGAGTGGGCGCGCGAGCACCTCCCCTGGCACTACGACCACCACATGGGCCCCAACCAGGACGCCAACTGGTGCGTCACCCGCCCCTGGTTCGACCACATCATGGGCACCCGCGAGCCCTACCTCGGCACCGAGCGCGAGGCCCGCGACCGCGCCAGCCGCGCCAAGCGGCCCCCCCCCGTGACGGCAACCCCCCCGGCCCCGTAAGCTCCTGCTCCGCTTCGCTTCACAGGAGCAACGGGGCCGGTCCCCCCCGTGACGGCAACCCCCCCGGCCCCGTAAGCTCCTGCTCCGCTTCGCTTCACAGGAGCAACGGGGCCGGTCCCCCCCGTGACGGGGGGACACCGACGGGTCGCTGGGGGGACGGGTGGCGAGCGAGCGGAGCGAGGGAGGTCGG
>CAUJGC010000420.1 GCA_963169075.1 Myxococcota bacterium | reverse complement strand
TGTTTCTCGATATATGGGTTCGAGTACCCATTTTAAGTATAGAAGATGCCTTCAGCGCATTGTATCAGCGCCTATGCAAGGCTGAAACATCAAAATGTCGCACGAGAAATGCATTTTTTCGACTCGATCCTGAGTTTCCTCATCGAAAGCCTAGAAAGCCTACAGGGCCTACGAGAGAGCCTCCCCCGCCGAAGACTCTCCATGACACGAGAGCTCTGAACCTTGCACACCATTCCCTACAACCCATGTCGGGGATTGGTTAATGCCTATGCCCGTGACGGGGGGACACCGACCTCCCTCGCTTTGCTCGCTCGCCACCCGTCTCCCCGCGACCCGTCGGTGCTCCCCCGTCACGGGGGGAGCCGGCTCCGTTCCGCCGCACGAGCGCAGCGAGGGCGGCGGTTACGGAGCCGAGGGGGTCGCGAGCGCAGCGAGCCCCTCATCGCTCCATGTAGGGCGCTCAGGGGTTTTGTGGTTTTTCGAGTTGTTTTTTATCTGAATTTGAGCTGCATTTCAACTCAATCTTCGTCTTCGGGGTGAGGGCGGCCTTGGGGCTGACCTGCGGGAAGAGGACCTGGACGACGAGGTGGGCGGCGCCTTCGGGGAGGCGCTGCTGGGCGGTGCGCGCGCTGGGGGCTCCCTGGCAGGGGGCGTAGACGAGATCGGTGCCTGGGACGTCGGTCCAGGTGCGGCCTGGCGGGACGAAGTCGCAGAGGCTGGAGCGCGGGGACCAGGGCGTCTTGCCGTCGATGAGGGTGGCGTAGATGAGGTGCTGCTCAAAGCCGACCAGCTCGGCGGGGAGGACGACGCGGAGCCTGCTCTGGGCGGCGAGCACCTGGTGGGCGCAGGAGGCCCCCATGGGCTCGGAGAGCATGAGCGTCTCGACCGGGCCGACCTCCAGGGTCGGCTTGAGGGACTCGATCAGGAGCGGCTTGGGGCTGACGGTGAACGTCACGACCTGCCAGGTCTCCTGGGTCACGGGGTCCACCTCGATCTGGAGGGACTTGTCGAAGGCGTTGAAGGCGCGGGTCCGGAAGCGGTAGCGCTCGCCGGGGGCGACCTTGTCCTGGAGGCGGACGTGGGTGACGCCGCCCCCCACCTCGTGCAGGGTGAAGGGGACCGGCTGGGCGCCGCCCTTGGCATCGGTGAGGCGCAGGACCTGGACCTGCGCCGGGTCGAGCTTCCTGGAGCCGCCCCAGAGGATGCCCTGGGCGTTGAGGGGCATCAAGCCGTCCTGCGGGGCCAGGAAGCCCGCGGCCTGGACCCAGGCGCAGGAGCAGGCCTGGGCGGCGCTTGGCGCGACCAGCGCAGCGAGAGCGACGAGAGAGGCGAGGAGGAGGGCGCGCTTCATGGGGGGCTCCTGCGTAGGGGAGGGGAGGGCGGCCAGGCGTCGGAGGGGCAACGCCAGCGCGCGCCGCGTTTATGCCGGCGTCGCGCGGGGAGGCAGCGCGCGCTGGAGCGGGCAGGTGTCGGCGTCGGTGGGGTCGCCCTGGCGGTAGCGCTCCAGGAGGCGCCGGGACTGCTGGGCCAGCATGGCGCGGACCTCGCGGCGCTTGCCCTTGACCCGCGGGATGGCGAGGTTGTCGTAGGCGGTGGTCTGGTGGCGCATCCAGGCGATGACGGCGGCCTCGGCGCGCTCCTCGATGGGGATGCGCTCGGTGCGGGCGACGGTGCCGGAGCCGACCGGGGTGGCGTGTGCGGTGACGGCCTCTGCGAAGCGGACGGCCAGGGCGACGTAGCGGGGGTGAAAGGCGAGGAAGTCGAGGACGGCGCGGTTGAAGTCCTCGACGTAGACGCCCTGGACGCGCTCGCGTCGGGCGGCGGACTGCTCCTGGCGTCGCTGCCAGGCGTCGGTCTGGCGGGTGGCCTCGACCTCGGCCTGGGCGGCGGTGATGTGGGCCTCGGGGGCCCAGACGCCGCGGGAGAAGAGCTTGCGGCCGCGCTTCTCCTGCACGGTCCAGGTCGGCCCGGCGGCCTTGACCTTGCGGGTGAGGGCGGCGTCGCCCGGCGGGAGGAGCGACCAGCCCGCAGGCGGGGCGAGGATGCGGCCATCGGGGAGGCGGAAGGTGCCGGGGCGCGGCCCCGGGGCGACGATGAGGCTCTCGGCTTCGCTCATGGAGCGCTCCTGCGGGGCTTCTCTTGGGTTGTAGGGCAGCGTAGGGAGATGTGGGTTGAGCGGCTACATGTCGTAGCGCTGCATCCCCGGGACGGAGGTGGCGGCGCGGAGCGGGCCCCAGCTCGGCTCCAGCGCCCGCGCGAGGCCCGAGTAGAGGACCTCATCATCGATCGGCGCGCGCGGCCCGAAGAGCTCCAGGTAGTGCGGGAGCGGGCCGAGGGGCTCGGGCCACGGCGGCTCCACCTCCGGCGAGGAGGGGCCAGGGGGGTGGGGCGTGGGGTTGATGACCAGGGCGAGGACGCACTCCAGGGCCTCGGCGTCGTCCAGGTCGAGATCGGCCAGGAGGCCCTCCGCGTCGGGGGCCACGCCGGGGAACCAGACGCAGATCGCGCGCTGCGGCTGCTCCAGGAGGAGCCTGCAGAGGGCCGACTCCAGCTCGACCGGGGTGTTGAAGAGGCCGTGGTGCTGCAGCCCGTCGCCGCGCGCGTCGCCGTCGAGGTCTGGCAGCGTGCCCTGGCGCAGATCTGCCCCGAGCGGGAAGGTGGGGTGCGCCGCCGAGAGGAGCGCGCTCGGCGCGTCCACCAGCGATCCCAGCAGCGCGCTGGCGAGCTGCGCATAGGCGGCGGCGGGGAGGGCCACGGGGCGTGCCGGAGCGAGGAGGGTGTTGTAGAGGTAGGGCATGAGTTTACCATGTTCCGCCGACCGCGATGCCTGCGCCCTCGCCTGTGATCGAAGGCGCGACGCGCCACGAGAGCGCAGGAGCTTCCTCACCTTGTTGCAGGGCCTCGGCCTGGCGCAGGTAGTCGCTCCAGCGCGCCTCGGCGGTGGTCGGGGTGAAGGTGATGAAGCCGCCGCCCAGCGCCAGGAGCGCGCCGAAGGAGGTGGCCGAGGCGAGGGTGGCGGTGGGGGTGTCGCTGGGGGCGTAGAGGGGGGTCCCCAAGGCGAGGAGCCCCAGCGCCAGGAGGGGGAGGCCCCACTCCAGGCGGTCGAGGCCGTCCTCCAGCGCGACGCTCCGGAGGGCGCGCTCTCCCAGGAGGAGGGTGCTCTCGGGGGATCGGGTGGGGTCCTGGCGGGCGTCGAGGTAGCGTCCGGCCTTGACCTCGGCCTCGGTGGGGAAGAAGAAGACGACGAGCCCGACAGCGCCCGTGAGCGCGCCCACGAGGAGGACGCTGTTGGCGAGGGTGTCCTCACCCTCGGGGGCGTCGGCGTCCTCCAGGGTGCGCAGGTAGAGCCCCCCGGCGACGGTGGCGACGCCGACCCCCATCGTGGCTCCGCCGGTGAGGTGGCGCCGGTCGATGGCGGCGTCGCGGGTCTGGGTGAGGTGGTCATCCAGCAGCTCGGCGCGCCTTATGGCCTCCGCGGGGGTGCGGGGAGGCGGCGCTGGGATGATCGCGCACCCCGACGCGGCGGCTGCCGCGAGGAGGAGGACCCAGGCGCCGCCCCGTCGCGTCGGGCTCACGGGTTGCCCTCCTCGGGGCCGGGGTTGACGTTGGGCAGCTCCGGCTCTTCGGGGCCGGGGTTGGCGGTGGGCAGCTCCTCGGGGGCCGAGGTCGGCGGGGCCGTCGAGGCCGGCGGCGCCGTGGAGGTGGGCTCCACCTCGTCGGGGCCGGTGTTGGTGCGCTCGGGGATGGGGACTGTGTCGGTGCGCTCCTGAGCCGGGCAGGCGGTCAGGGCGAAGGAGCCGGCGAGCAGGGCGCCGGAGACGGTGAAGGTGAGGTTGCGTCGGCTGCGGTTCATAGAGGCTCCGGGGTTGAGGTGCCGCCAGCGGCGGTCAGGGATAGCAGGACGGGCGTCTGGGTCAAGGGTTGGTGGTGGGCTCCTTGATGTAGGGGGCCCAGTAGGGGATGTGGTTGCCGCTCTGGGTGTCCTGGTGGGGGAGCCAGAAGGCGGGGGTGCTGGGATCTTCGCCCTGGCTGGCCTTGGCGGGGTCGATGGAGGTGACCCAGATCTGCGGGCCGTTGGGGGTGGCGATCTTGCCGTAGGGGCGGGCGCTGGAGAACGCGAGCCAGAGGCGCTCGCCTCGGGTGGGCGCCCACTTGGGCCAGGAGTTCGCGACGCCGTGGCCCTGGTGGGCGCGCAGCAGCGGGATCGGGACCTGCGTGCTGGGCGAGATGATGTAGAGCTCCGAGTCCACGATCTGCCCGGTCACGTCCGGGAGGCCCGGGCCGTTGTGGGTGAAGGCGATCCACCGGGAGTCGGGAGAGACGGCGGGGTGGGTGTTGCCTGCGTCGCCTGTCGGCGGCGGGAGGATGATCTCGGGGGTGCCCCAGGTGGCGTCCGGGTTGCGGGGGACGACCATGAGGCCGCCGTTGGGCAGCTCGAAGTCGAAGGCGATGTTGATGACGCTGTTGGCGTTGGTGGCGGCGGCCACGAGGAAGGAGTCGTCGGGCGCCCAGTCGGGGAAGCCCGCCTTGTAGCCCGGGGGCGTGGGCACCGTCTGGATGGCCTGACCGGGGTCGGGGCCTTCGGCGTGGCGCTCGGTGAGGGTGCCCTCCCAGCCCGAGACGATGCGGGTGCTGTCGGGGCTGAAGGTGGGCTGCATCCCGCTGATGCCCTGGCGGAGATCGATCAGGCGCTCGGTGGCGTCCTGGGTGCTGATCGCCATGAGCGGCCCCAGCGGGAGGCCGGCAGGGGCGGTGTTGAAGGCCATGCGGCGCCCGTCCCGCGAGACGGCGTGGCACCCGGTGCACGGCGAGCCCGGCGGCGAGGACGGCGTGAAGAAGGGCTCGGGGGTGTCCTCATCGATGGGGAGGCGCATGATGCCCGAGTCTGCGGTGGACCAGTAGTAGATGGCGCCCTCCACCGTGTCCCGCGAGAACGCGAAGCGCGTGCCCTGACCCCCCAGCGCCACCTCGCCGCCCGTCGTCGCCGCGCCGTCCACGGTGACCGTCACCGCCTGGCCGTCGCTCCGGCTGATGAGGCGGCCCCAGAGATCCTCCGGCGGGGTCCAGACGCTCTGGCGGGTGTAGGCGACCAGGTCCACGCCAGGGCCCTCGAAGCGCACGCGGAAGAGGCGCGCGCCGCGCTCCTCCCACTGGAGCGCGACGCCTTCAATATTCCGAAAGAAAACCGTATCATTTTCAGGGTAAATCAGGCGAGGTCCGCTGCCGTCGTCTCGCGGCGTCACCCCCTGGAAGGTGGCGACGTCGGCGTCGGTGATGTCGGCGTCGCGCCAGGAGGCGCGGACCCGGACGGTGAGGGTGGTCGTGGCCTCCAGCCCCTCCCAGGACGCCCGGATCTCGGCGCGCCCCGAGCCCTCGCCGTGGGCGGTGAAGCGCCCCGTGGCCGGGTCGATGGCGCCGACGCCCGCGTCGCTCATGCTCCAGGTCGCCGGGACGGCCCGCGCGTCGTTGGGATCGACCACGAAGGCCGCCGCCTCGAAGTCGAGGGTGGCCGTCTGGCCCTCCTCCAGCTCCAGCGTGGCGTCGGCGGGGGTGATCTGGAGGGCGGTGGGGGCGTCGGACTCGGCGTCCGGGGCGGCGGCGTCGGGCGCGGCGGCGTCCGGTGTCTCTTCGATGGGGCCTGCGTCGGCTGCGGGCGCGGGGGCCTCGGCGCCGGGGGAGGAGGCGTCGTCCTGACAGGCCGCCGCGCCCAAGGCGAGGGCAGCGCCGAGGAGCCACGCGAGGAGGCGGAGGGAGGAGGGGCGGTGGAGCATAAGGCGAGGCCTGGGCGCGGAGGTGGACAGGGCCGAGGCGCGTGGTATACGCACATCAAGGGGGTAGGATAGGGCGTCGCCCCGGGTCGGGTCAAGGGAGGCAGGCGGTGGAGAGCGAGAGCAGGGGAGGGAGCGAAGCGCCCAGGGCGCTCCGGGTGGGGACGGGCCTGCGGAAGCTCCCGCAGGCCGTGGGGGTCGCCTTGAGCCCTGACGGGGCGGCGGTGGCGGCCTGGTCG
>CAUJGC010000419.1 GCA_963169075.1 Myxococcota bacterium | reverse complement strand
GGGGTCGGGGCGCTCGGCCTGGGGGGTGCGGTCGTGGTGGGGCTCTTGGGGTGGGGGGGGGGCGGCGGGATCGAGGAGGTAGGCCTCGGGGGTGAGGGCGCCAGCGCGTCGGCAGGGGGTGCCGTGGACGAAGGCCAGCTCGTGGGCGCCGACGCCGAGCCCCATGTACTCAAAGCCCGCCCAGTAGAGGCTGTTGTGTCGGGCCTCGCGACCCGGGCGCGCGTAGTTGGAGATCTCGTAGTGGAGGTAGCCGCCCCGGGTGAGGGCGTCGTGGGTGAGGTCCAGCATGGCGGCTGCGGTGTCCTCGTCGGCCGGGTGGAGGCGCCCCTGGTCGTCGAGGCGCGCGAAGGGCGTCTCGGGCTCGATGATGAGGGTGTAGGCGGAGATGTGGTCGGCCTGGTGGACCTGGAGGGCCTGGGTGAGATCGCGCTGGAGGGCCTGGAGGTCGTGGTGTGGCCCAGCGGTGAGGAGGTCGAAGGAGAGGCGCTTGAGGCCGACCGCCTGGGCGTCGTGGAGGGTCTCCAGGGCCTGCTCGACGGAGTGGTCGCGGCCGAGGCGCTTGAGGTAGTCGGGGTCGAAGGTCTGGAGGCCGACAGAGAGGCGGTTGACGCCCGCCTCGACGAAGCGCTGGAGGCGCTCGGGGTGGGCGGAGCGCGGGTTGATCTCGAGGGTGATCTCCAGGGGACGCGGCGGACCGGCGGGGGTGGTCTGGGCGGCGAGGAGGGCGTCGGTGGGGTCGTCGAGGAGGGGCCAGGTGTCTTGGATGGCCTGGATGAGGCGGGCGACGCAGCCAGGGTCCCAGAGGGAGGGGGTGCCGCCGCCGAGGTAGATGGAGACGAGGCGGGCGCCTTCGAAGCGGTGCTTGCGGGCCTCCAGCTCGCGGAGGACGGCCTGGAGGTAGGCTTCGTGGGGGAGCTCGCGCGTGGTGCGTGTGTTGAAGTCGCAGTAGGGGCAGAGGCGCTGGCACCAGGGGAAGTGGATATAGACGCCGAAGGCGCGTGGATTTGGCGCTTCTACAGGCATAAGGTGTGGTTCAGCCGTGAAGGGTGGAGGTTGCGTTGCCGCGTCGGACCTGGACGGTCCAGCCAGCCCAGCGGGGGAGGTAGCGCCGGGTGGGGAGGTGGCGCGTGGGGCCCTGCTTCTGGACGAGGGTGACGGTGCGTCGGAGGGTGTCGTACTCGACCTCGAAGCGTTGATCTCCGAGGTCGATGTGGAAGGGGAAGTCGCGGTTGAGGGCGTCGAGGTCGCGGGGGTCGGGGGTGAGGGGCCAGGTGAAGCGGAGGTCTTCGGGGACGAGGAGGGGGAGGTCTTCGCCGCGCTCGAAGCCGAGGTCGAGGATGCAGGCGCGGAGGTGGTCTTCGAGGGTGGGCGGGGGCGGGTGGGGGAGGTGGTGGAGGCGCCGGAAGAGGTCGAAGCGGAGGAGGTCCTGGGCGGCGTCCTGGACGGCGTCCTTGAGGTAGCGGCGCTGGAGGAGCAAGGCGAGGAGGGCCTCGCGGGCGGCGTCGCCCTGGGGTGGGGCTTCGATCTCTGCGAGGGTGTGGCCGGCGAAGGTCCTGGCGAGGGTGCAGGTGAGGACGCCGCGCTGGATGGTGGGCGCGAGGGGGATGTCGCGTCCGAGGCCCGCGCGGCGGAGGAAGGCGAGGTGTGTGGGGATGGCGCAGGTGACGGTGTGGGTGACGCGGCCGCTGGGGTCTTTGCGGGTGTGGATCTCGGCGGCGACGAGGGCTTCAGCGTCGGGGTGGAGGAGGGAGTCGCGGGCGGCTTCGACCTCGGTGCCTTCGTTGGAGAAGGTGTGGTGTCGCTTGCGTCGGGCGAAGGCGGCGCGGGGGTCGGCGCGGAGGAAGGCGCGGAGGAGGGCGTCGCGGTCCACGGTGTCGGGCTCTTGTCGGGGTGCGCGGAGGAGGTCGCGGAGCTGTGCGGCGCTCTGGCGTGCTTCGCTGAGGGGTGGCGCGGCGAGCCGGTCGCGTCGCGGGTCTCCGAAGCGTGAGGCGAGGATGCGGAGGGTGGCGTCGCAGCGGTGCTCCTGCCAGGCGAGGCGCTGGGGTGAGGGCTCGGGGTCGGCGGGGAGGATGAAGGAGCGTGCGGCGAAGGAGGCGACGAGGTCGATGGCGTCGAGGAGGGTGTGTGTGCCTTCGGCGCGGGCTTCGAGGAGGAGGCGTCCGAGGCGCGGGTGGAGGGGGAGGCGCGCGATCTCGCGTCCGTCGGGGGTGATGGCGCCGTCGGGGTCGAGGCATCCCCAGCGCTGGAGGTCTTCGATGGCGGCGTCGATGGCGTAGTGTCTGGGGGCGTCGAGGAGGGGGAGGCGCCGGAGGTCGAGGCCGCAGAGGGCGGCGGTGAGGACGGGCTGGGTCAGCTCGGCGCGGAGGAGCTCGGGGGGTGTGGTCTCGTCGAGGCGCGCGAGGTGGCTCCAGAGGCGGACGCAGTGTCCGGGGCGGAGTCGTCCAGCGCGTCCGCGTCGCTGCTCGGCGGCGTCCTGTGCGATGGGGACGAGGCGGAGTGCGCTGGTGCCGTCGTGGTAGCGCTGCTGTCTGGCGAGGCCGCTGTCGATGACGAGGCCGATGTTGGGGAGGGTGACGGAGGTCTCTGCGACGTTGGTGGCGAGGATGACGCGTCGCTGTGTGGCAGCGTCGAAGGGGCGGTCCTGGGCCTCGGGGGGGAGGGCGCCGTGGAGGGGGAGGATCTCCCAGGCGCGGAGCGCGGGCTGTTTCTTGAGGGCCTGCTCGCAGGCGTGGATCTCGGCCTTTCCGGGGAGGAAGACGAGGGCGTCTCCGTCGCGGTGGATGTTGTGGAGGAGGGCCTCGGTGACGCGCTCTTCGAGGCGGTGGTGTGTGGGGAGGGGCGGTGCGTCGTGGTGTTCGAGGGAGACGGGGTAGAGGCGTCCCTGGGCGTGGAGGAGGTGTGCGTCCATGTGCGCCGCGACGCGCTCGGCGTCGAGCGTGGCGGACATGGCAATGATCTCGGGGAGTTGGAGGTGCAGGGCAAAGGCGAGGAGGAGGTCGACGTCGAGGTGTCGCTCGTGCAGCTCGTCGAGGATGAGGGTGTCCCAGCCGGGGAGCGGTGAGGGATCGCCTCGCCTTGGGTCGGGTTGGAGCATCCGGAGGACGGTGCCCGGGGTGGCGAAGACGACGCGGGTGCCCGGGTCGAAGGCGGCCTCGTAGCGGACGGCGTAGCCGACCTCCTTGCCGAGGCGTGCGCCGGTGAGCTGGGCGACGTGCCGCGCGAGGCTGCGGCACGCGACGCGGCGGGGCTCGACGACGAGAGTGCGGGCGGGGCGTCGGGGGTCGAAGGCGCACCAGATGGGGACGCGGGTGGACTTGCCGGAGCCGGTAGGCGAGGAGATGACGACGCGGCGGGGGCCGGCGGCGTCACGGAGGTGTTGGAGTTCGCCCTGGAGGGCGTCGATGGGGAGCGGGGGGAGGTTGGGGAGCATGCTCTGGCGCGCGCAGTGGGCAGCGGGGATCGCCGCGTCGTCTCGGGGGAGGGTACCCACGGCGGCGGCTCGCCGCAAGCGTCGCGTCGCTCAGGCGAAGACAGCGAGGAGCGCGCCCAGGATCATGAGGAGCGCGCAGAGGGCGGAGGTGCAGACGATGGCGCGGTTGGCGCGGTTGGCGCTGGGGTCGTCGCTGCGCTGCGCGCTGACGGGCTGGGGCTCGGTGGGCCGGGTCGGGCGTGTCGTGGCAGGTGGCGGGACGGGGGTCTTGTGGGGTGTGGGGTGGGTGGGGTGGGTGGAGCGGACGCAGGGCAGCTCCCCCGAGGAGCGGGTGAGCGGGCGCGCAGCCGAGGCGAGGTGGGGGAGGGTCGCGCCGAGGGCGTCGAGGGCGTCGATCATGTCCTGGGCGCTCTGGAAGCGGTCCTCGGGGCGCTGGGCGAGGGCGCGGCGGTGGAGGGCTTCGTGGGGTGAGCCGTGGAGGTGTCCGGGGAGGTGGGGGAGGGGCTTGGAGATGTGGGCGACGATCATCTGGGCGGCGTTGGAGGCCTGGTAGGGCAGCTGGCCGGTGAGCATGAGCCAGGCGATGCAGCCGACGGCGTAGAGGTCGGCGGCGGGGGTGACCTGGGCGGCGGCGGTGGCCTGCTCGGGGGGCATGAAGGCGGGGGTGCCGAAGGGGTGCTCCGCGAGGGTGAGGGCTCGGGAGGTCTGCTCGTCCCAGGATGCGCCGCGGGCCTTGGCGATGCCGAAGTCGAGGACCTTGAGGGTGCGCTGTCCGCCGTCTTCGTGGAGCCAGATGTTCTCGGGCTTGAGGTCGCGGTGGATGATGCCGAGGCTGTGGGCTTCGCGGAGCGGGGCGAGGAGGTTGCGGAGGAGCTGGATGGCCTCGGCGGGGGGGAGGGGGCCGCGGGCGTCGAGGAGGTCCTGGAGGGAGGTGCCCTGGAGGAGCTCCATGGCGATGAAGGGGAGGCCCTGGGCGTCGGGGGTGGGGGCGTAGAGGCCGACGCCGTAGATGGTGGCCGCGTTCTGGTGGCTGAGGGCGGAGGTGAGGCGGGCCTCGCGGAGGAAGCGCTCTGCGACGGTGGGGACGAGGACGATCTCGGGCTTGAGGACCTTGACGGCGACGCGGCGCCGGAGCAGCTCCTGCTCGGCCTCATAGACGACGCCGAAGGAGCCGCGCCCGATCTCCCGCACCAGCCTGTAGCCGCCGATGAGGCGGGTCTGGAGGGGGGGGAGCGCGGTGACTTGAAGCTCGGCGTGGGTGTCGGTGTGGTTCATGGTGGTCTTGGTGGGGAGAGGAGCGGTCGAGCGTCGTGCGCGCTCATCCATGGAGATGCAGGAGAGGGGGCGCAGGTCACGCAAAATTCGTCAGGAGTGTAATTTTACAGTGAGGCTGCACTTGAAGGGGTGATGCTCAGGGTGACCCGCGTCGAGCTTCCCGGTTGGAGGTGGACGACGCGGCGGACCTCCTGGCCTCGGGCGTGCGCGCGGACGGCGTAGTCGCCGCCTGGGAGCGAGAGGTGTTGTCCGCAGGTGTAGGGGCCGCCGCCGTCGACGAAGATCTGGAGATCGTCCTGGGCGCAGGCGAGGTGGAGGCTGGCAGGGGTTGGGGCGGGCTTGTGTATGGGGGCCGCGTTGGCTTGCGGGGGTGGGGTCGAGCGTCGGGGCGTCGGCGCGCTGGTGGTGGGCGCTGTCGGGAGGGTCGGCGGCGCCTCGTCTGGCGTGGCGTCTGGGGTGGGAGCGGGCTCCTGGGCGCTTTGGGGCTCGCGGTCGGCGGGGTGGGGTTCGTGGTCGGTGTGTTGTGCGGCTGGCGCGCGCTGGGGGTGGCCGAGGGCGGCGTGTGCTGGTGTGGTGTCCGGCGCGGGCAGGTCGGGCCAGAGCAGGAGGAAGGTGCCCAGCGCGAGGATGCTCCCGGTCAGGAGCGCGAGGAGCGCGAGGAGGCCGAGGCGCTGCGGTGCTGCGGTGGGGGCGGGGGTGGGGAGCGGCGGATGGAGCGGCTGGGCGGGTGTGTCTTGCGGCTGCTGGAGGGCGTTCGCGAAGGCCTGGGCGTCGGCGTAGCGGCGCGCGGGGTCTTTGGCGAGGGCGACGGCGAGGATGCGGGTGAGGTCTGGTGGCAGCTCGTCGGAGAGGTCGGGGGCGGTGTAGACGTGATCGTAGGCGAGGCGGGTGGCGTTCTGCTCGGGGAAGAGGAGGTCGCCGGTGAGCATGAGGTAGGCGACGCATGCGGCGGCGTAGACATCGGCCTGGGGGCCGATGTCGATCTTGCCGAGGGCCTGCTCGGGAGACATGAAGGCGGGGGTGCCGAAGATGAAGCCGGTCTGGGTGAGCTGCTGGCGGGTCTCGGCGGCCCAGTCGCCCGAGACGGCTTTGGCGATGCCGAAGTCGAG
>CAUJGC010000418.1 GCA_963169075.1 Myxococcota bacterium | reverse complement strand
GGGGCACCGACGGGTCGCTGGGGGACGTGGGGGGGACGTGGGGGGAGAGGCGAACGGGTGGCGAGCGAGCGGAGCGAGGGAGGTCGGTGTCCCCCCGTCACGGGGGGGACCGGTCCCGTTCCGCCGATGAGCGACGCGATGTCGGCGGTTACGGGGCCGGGGGGGTTGCCGTCACGGGGGGGACCGGCCCCGTTGCTCCTGTGAAGCGAAGCGCAGCAGGAGCTTACGGGGCCGGGGGGGTGAAGCGCGCGCGCACCTCGGCGCTGTGCTCGCCGAGGGCGGGTGGGGGCAGCTCGTAGGCGGCGGGGGTGTCCATGAGGCGGATGGGGTTGCCGACGGAGGCGACGCGGCCGAGGGTGGGGTGATCCTGCCAGACGGCCATGCCGCGGGCCTGGATCTGGGGGTGCTCCATGACCTGGGCGACGGTGAGGATGGGGCCTGCGACGACGCCGTGGGCGGTGAGGAGCGCGATGAGGGCGTCGCGGCCGTGCGCGGCGGTGAGGGGGCTGAGGGCGTCCTTGAGGGCGTCGCGGTGCTGGACGCGGGCGGCGTTGGTGGCGAAGCGGGGGTCTTCGCTGAGGTGGGTGGCGCCGAGGGCCTGGGTGAGGCGGAGCCACATGGCCTGGTTGGCGGCGCCGATGTTGACGTAGCCGTCGGCGGCAGGGAAGGCCTCGTAGGGGGCGATGGAGGGGTGTGCGTTGCCCAGGCGCTCGCCGTCCTGGCCGGTCATGAGGGCGCCTGCGGCGTGGTAGCTGAGGAGGGAGGCCTGGCCGTCCTGCATGGAGATGTCCACGCGCTGGCCGCGCCCGGTGCGGTGTCGGGCCAGCAGGGCCAGGAGGATGCCCTGGAAGCAGGTCAGGCCGCCGACGAGATCCGCGATGGAGGCGCCGCACTTGGTGGGGGGGCCGTCGGCGTAGCCGGTGATGGACTGGATGCCGCCGACGCCCTGGGCCACCAGATCGTAGCCGGGTCGCCGGGTGTACTCCTCCAGCCCGGCGGCGGCGCCGTAGCCCGCGATGGAGGCGTAGATGAGGCGGGGGTTCTCGGCGCGGAGGTCGTCGTAGCCGAGGCCCAGGCGCTCCATGGTGCCGGGGCGGAAGTTCTCGACCACGACGTCGGCGGCCAGGGCGATGCGCCGCGCCAGGGCCAGGTCGTCGGCGTCCTTCAGGTCCAGGGTCAGGCTCTTCTTGCCCCGGTTCACCGAGAGGAAGTAGGTCGAGACGCCCTGGTAGAAGGGCGGGCCGAAGCGTCGGGTGTCGTCGCCGCCGTCGGGGTTCTCGATCTTGATGACCTCGGCCCCCATATCGGCCAGGTGCATCGTGCAGAAGGGGCCCGCGAGGACGCGGGAGAAGTCAGCCACCAGGATGTCGTCGAGCGGGCGCATGAGGGCCTCATGGGATGAGCGCGTCAACGCGCGCGGCCTCTTGCCGCGCGCCGGGGCTCAACTTAGCGCACGCTGGGGCGCTTGACCACTCCAGACGGCTGCGCGGCGCGGCCTCTTTGAGGACAATCGGGGTCGCATGACCGAGACGCTCGCTCATCTTGTCAACAATAGCGCCCCGGCGACCGAGCGCGTGAGCCGCCGGGGCGCTCAAGGCGCGCTCAAGCGCGGTTGAGGTAGAGGAGGGCGGGCCAGCGGCCGCCTTCTTGAGCGCGCCCGAGGTGGAGGTAGTGCATGGGGAGCACGTCGCAGAGGAAGCTCCAGTCCAGCTCCAGCAGCTCGTAGGCTGCGCGGAGCTTGCGGTGCCAGTCGGCGCGCTCGTCCGCGTTGGCGTTGGCGCGCTCCAGGGCAGACACCCGCGCGGGGCTCGCCTGGAGGGCCTTCAGGCGCGCGTCGTCGAGGTGGAGCGCGACGTCCTCCAGGTGGCGCTGGTTGTCCTGCACGACGCTCCAGTGGGTCTCCATGAGCTGCCCGAGCCGCCGGTTGTCCTCCAGCAGATCCTCAAGCCCCGAGCCGCGACGCAGCTCCCGCACGAGGTCGGCGTCGATCTTGCCTTGCAGCGCGAGCATCTGCGCGGCGTGCAGGGCGCGCTTGCGCAGCTCGGCGGCCTCGGTGAGGGCGTTGTGTAGCGCCTCGTTCTTGTCGTCGGCGTCCCGGTAGCGCCCCTCGGCATACATCGCCGCGAGGAAGCGGGCCTGGAGCGTGTCCACACGGGCGAGGAAGGGGGGCCGCAGCGCCTCGGCCAGGACGCCGGCCAGCGCGTCCCGGTCGCGCTGGAGCTGGAGGATGAAGGGGGTGGCGGCGGCGTAGGAGCGCCGGATGTTGATCAGCGGCGCCCGCGTGCGCGTGGGCGCGTGGGCGTCGATCTGGGCTTGAAGCTGGTGGTAGGCTGCCTCGGGGGTCAGGTCGCTCATGACGTCTCCTGGGATGGGTTGTCTCCTGCGTGTATACCCGATGTGTATACTCGCAGGCGCTCGTCACACTACTCCCAGAGACTATGCACGAGGCGGCGCAGGGTGGCAAGGGGGAGGTGAGGCTCAAGGTGAGAGGGTGTAGCGAACGTAGCCTACCAGCATATGCTGGAGCAGGAAGTCCGTGGTCGTGGAGAAGGGTTGTCCCTGGGCTTCGTACCAGGGGTCGAGGAGCCAGAGGGTGTCGGGGGGCTCCAGGCGGGTCAGGACCACGGCGTGGTGTGGCCGCCCTGTGTTCAGCAGCTCCTTCTTGGTGCCTTCGACGAGCCGTGCTCGGCCAAGCGCTGGCCTCAGCTTGTTCTGGCGTGCGAGGAGAGAGATCGGGCCGCCGCAGACCTCGATGAGCACCCCCTGGTGGGCCTGGAGGGCGGCTTTGATGAAAGAGAGCGCGTGGAGGTCAGGGCGATAATCAGCCTCCCCTCCAAGGCGTTCCGCAGCACGCTTGAGGCTGTAGCCTCCTCCGTAGGTCTCTCCCCAGGCCTCGATGAGGTCGGCTTCTTCAGCGGAGCGGCCGCGGGCTCGGAGGAGGAGGGCTGTGCAGGCCGCGACGCAGCTGTCAGGCTGAAGCTGGGGTCGATGGCACGCGAGCCAGTCGGGCGAGGTTGTGCTCATCGTCCCGTGTTTGCCGCCCCAGGGACGGGGAGCGGGGAGGCAAGCTCCAGGGTGCGGCTGAGGAGGATCGTCCCTTGAGGAGCGGGCGGGGAGCCGTAGGTGCTGCGGAGGAGGTGAACCCGCCAGCCCTGGGGGGTCTCTTCGAGCTGGCCCGCGCTCCAGGCGGTGCCCAGATCATGTTCGCGGAGGATGCGGAGCGTCGCTTGGCGCACCTCATCTCTTGGGGTGCGGAGCGGCTTGCGCTGTGCATCACTCAACCCCTCTCCGGGATCGATCCACGCGGTGAGGGGTACGTCCAGCAGGGCGCGCGCTTCAATCGCTGAGATCCTCCTGCGCTTGTAGCGCTTGAGGACCAGACGTCTGAGCGGCCCGCCTGGGAGCCCGCACTCCTCGGGAGGGAAGGTGTTGTGGGGCCAGGTGGGCATCGCGTGACGTAGCGGGTTGCCTCGGGCCTCCATGATCTCCTGGATGGTGGTCTGCCCTGGGTAGAGGACGTCGCCGATCCTGCGGATGGCGACCTCGCGCCCCACGCCGAAGGTGTGGGTGATACGCCGGATGGCCTCTTCCGAGGTCGGGTCATCCAGGGGAGCCAGCGTCGCGCGGACGCCGTCTGGAGGTGCGATGAGGTTGGCAGCGAAGGCGTTGGCGCGTCGCTCCATGTAGGCGAGCGGTGTGCTGTCGCGTCGTCCGTGGGGGCTGATCAGGAAGGGGAGGTTGCCTCCGCTAGGCGTCTGGTGGTCCAGGAGGAGGTGGGCCAGCTCGTGCGCGAGCGTCATGCGCACACGCCACCAGGGGCTCATGGAGCTGTTCAGGTTGAGGAGGATCGCCGGGCGCGGCCAACGTGTGCATGCTGCGTCCAGACCTGGGAGTGGATCCTCGTCGATGTCGTTGAGCGCGAAGAGCGCGACCCCCAGACGCTCCATCAGCTTGAGCATGGAAGGGATCGGCGCGGTCGCGTCCAGGCCCAGGGCCGCTCGGGTGCGCGCTGCGAGGGCCATCCCGCGCTCTGTTGCGTCTGCTGCCGCCTGCGAGGGGGGGATGCCAAGCTGCTCCAGCGCGTCGCTTGATGTCTCCTCAAGGCGGTGCAGGCGCCTGACGCAGCGGAGAAAGCTGCCAAGCCGCGCCGCGTTGTGCGCAGCCCAGAGAGGCAGCTCAGCGCCCAGCTCATCGCGGCTGCGAAAGAGGAGGGCTGCAGGAGGAGGTTCAGGGTGGAGCTGGAAGAGGTCGCTCAGCTCCATCCCGAAGAGGGCCGCGAGGCTGTCCAGCGTGCTGGCCTCCGCGTGCCCTCCTTCCTCGATAGCCTGCAAGCGCTCGGGGGCGAGCCCTGCGAAGGAGGCCAGCGTCTCTACATCCAGCTCGCTCTCTTCGCGGAGGCGGCGGATGGGGTGGGTGGGGTGGGTCATGGCGTGTCCTGTCGAGAATGCATAACAGCGCCCCCGGCCAGTGTAGGACGCGGGGGGCCGGGGTTCAACCCGCCCCCTGCCCCTGCGCCACCCCCTGGACCAGCGCCACGAGCCAGCGGACGTGGAGGGCCATGTGGTGGAGGGAGGTCAGCTCCTTCTCGCTCTCGGGGGCGAAGTAGCCGGTGCCGAGGTTGGCGATGGGGATGTTGTGCTCCAGGAAGGGATCGACGCCGGTGCCGCCGCGGATGGGCTGGACGGGGGCGGTGACGCCGACGGCCTGGGCGGCGTCCTGGGCGTAGCGGACGAGGTGGGGTGCCTGGAGGAGCCGGGGGCCCATGTTGATGTACTGGTGGGCGATCTTGCAGGCGCGCGAGCCCGCGCGGAGGCGGAGGTGATCGACGCGGGCCTGGAGCTGCTCGGGGTCGAAGTCGCGGAGGCGGACATCGACCTGGATGCCCTCGTCGGTGGGGAGGGCGCGCTCGGGGTGGGAGTAGCCGTCGCGGCCGTGGGAGTCCTCGGCGGGGAGGGTGAAGCCGGGGTGGTCCTCGAAGAGGAAGGCGTAGACCCAGGCGAGGACGTCGGCCGCGGCGCCGTCGGGCTCGGCGTTGGAGGCGAAGAAGGAGGTGACGAGGGAGGCGCCGCGGGGGGCGTGGGGCGCCACCGCCGCGTGCAGCGCGTCCAGCAGCGCGGCGCGGGCCTGGGGGGTGGCGCAGTGGAAGTCGGCCACGGCGTCGCAGTCGCGCTCGGGGTCGGTGGCGAGGTGGATGGGGATGACGCCGGGGGTGGCGCCGACGACGTGCCAGACCTCCGCGAGGAGGCGGAGCGCGGTGCGGTGCCCCTCCGCCCACGCCGTCGCCCCATGCGTGTTCACCCCGCCCACCAGCGCCCGCACGACCTCGCCGCTCCGGGGGAGCCTGGGGGTTCGGGAGCGGAAGATGACGCTGCCGCGCTTGGCGTTGAAGTTCTCCAGGTTGATCTCGAAGGGGTCGAGGCCGTCCAGGGTGTACCCGAAGGGGACGCCGCGCGCGGCCAGGGTGGCGGCGACGTGCTTGAGGGCCTCCATGCGCCCGATCTCCTCGTCGGGGCGGGCGATGAGGAGGAGCGGCGGGTGGTCGAGGTCGGGCTGCTGGGCGAGCGCCCAGGCCAGCGTCATCATGTGCGTGAGGCCGAGCTTGTCGTCCAGCCCGAAGGGGGCGTCGCCGGGGCCGTGGACCACATCGTAGCCGACGTAGGCCTGGAGGCTCGGGAAGAGGGCGGTGTTGACCTGGATGTCGGGGTTGGCCTCGAAGGCCAGCGTGCTCCCGTCCCAGCGCGGGACCACCGTCAGCGCGTCCGTCGCGTAGGTGCCCCGCGCCGTGTCGAGGTGCACCAGGAGCGCCAGCGGCGCCTTGTCCGCCCCCGCGCCTCGCCCCGGCAGCGCGGCGATGAGGTTGGCGTAGTCGTCCACCGTCACCGAGGCGCCCAGCGCCTCGAAGAAGCCCCGGAGGTGCTCCGCCAGCTCCGCCTGGCCCGGCGTGGAGGGGATCGTCTCGGAGCCCTCGTCGCTGCTGCTGTCGATCCGCACGACCGACTCCAGGTGCTCAAGGGACTTCGCTGCCAGATCGCGATCGTTGATGCGGAGGGGCTTGGGGGTCGTCATAGAGGGGCTCCGTCAGGGGTCGTCTCGGCGCCGCAGGCGCGCTGGGCGGAGGATAGGTGAGGCCGTCGAGCGGCGCAAGGTTGGGCCCGCGCGGCGCGTGAGGTAGAGTCGGATGGCCCTGGTCCCCCGTGACGGGCAACCCCCCCGGCTGCGTAAGCTCCTGCATCGCTACGCTCGCAGGAGCAACGCAGCCGGTCCCCCCCGTGACGGGGGGACACCGACGGGTCGCTGGGGCGCTGGGGGCGAGCGAGCGGTGGCGAGCGAGCGGAGCGAGGCGAGCGAGCCCCAGGCGAGCGAGGATCATGTCGGTGTCCCCCCGTCACGGGGGGGACCGGCCCCGTTGCTCCTGTGAAGCGCAGCGGAGCAGGAGCTTACGGGGCCGGGGGGGTTGCCGTCACGGGGGGGACCGGCCCCGTTGCTCCTGCGAGCAAAGCGAGCAGGAGGTTACGGGGCCGAGTGGGTCAGCGTGTAAGGAGGGAGGAGAGATGACGGCGGCGACGTTGCACAAGCTGGCGCGGGGACACCTGGGTGGATGCGCGGGGGTGAGCTTCCCGCCGAAGACGCGCGGGGCTCGGATGCGGGCCGCGCTGGAGTCGGTGGGGTATGGGCTGGAGCACCTCGTGGGGGAGCACGTGGTGGCGTGCGTGGAGGTGGGGGAAGGCGAGGGGGGCTTTGGCGGGGTGATCGTGACGGATCGGGCGTTGATCTTCGCGGAGGGCGACGCGCGGCGGGTGGTGGGGTGGGGCGAGGTGACGGGGGCGTCGGTGGAGGAGGGGTGGCTCCAGACGACCTTCGCGCTGGAGACGCGCAGCGGCGCGCTGGAGGTGCCGCTGGGCGGCGAGGCGAAGGCGGTGGCGTCGCTGGTGCGGGCGGCGGTGGAGGCGGGCTACGCGCCGCAGGCGCGTCGGGCGCCGCTCCTGACCTGCTCGCCTGCCGATCCGAGCGGTCTGGAGCACCTGGTGGGCTCGATCCAGCAGCCCGCGCCGGAGGTGGTGGCGCTGCTGGAGGGGGCGCGGCGGCGCCTGGAGGCAGGGGCTCCGGCGGAGGAGGTGCGGTGGCTGCTGGCGCGGGTGGCCCTCCATCATCGGAGCCTGGCCTTTGGGCGCGGCGCCTGGGAGGGGCGCTGGTTGAGCCCGCTGGAGGGCGCGGCGCTGGAGGCGGCGTGGGCGGGGCTCCTGCCCGCCGGGGCGCAGCGGGTCACCCTCCAGGGCGGCGCCGTCGCGCTGGAGGCGCGCTGGGGAGACGCCGGAGAGGACGAGGACGCCCCGGCAGGCCGCGGCGGCCTCCAGGCCCGCCTGGACGGCGCGAAGGCCGCCCTCCAGGAGCGGCTGACCGAGGCCGTGGTGGAGAGCGTCGTGGATCGCCTCTCGCGCAAGGTGCTGGGGGAGGACCTGGCGACCTTCCTCGGGGAGGAGGCCACCGGCCTGCGGGTGATCCTCCGGCGCGGCCCCGCGCTGCCCGACGTCATCGAAGGCGAGGAGACCCTGAGCGCCCCCGCCCCGGAGGCCACCTCCGCCTGGGCGCGCCTCAAGAGCGGCTTCGCGGAGCTGACCCAGGCTCTCCACGCCTCGCCGCTGCCGCCAGCCCTCGGCGCCTACGAGGTCGAGGCCCGCGTCGGGCGCCGCTGGCGCCCGCTGGCCGAGGGGGACCGGTCGCGCCTCGCGCAGCTCCATGCGGGGCTGCGGGCGGAGGAGGGGCGGGTGACCCCCCCGGGGGCGTAACGTCCGGCCTGCTCGGCCGGACGAACGCCCCCGGTCCCCCCCGTGACGGCAACCCCCCCGGCCCCGTAACCTCCTGTTCGCTTCGCTCTCAGGAGGAACGGTGCCGGTCCCCCCCGTGACGGGGCATAGGCATTAACCAATCCCCGACATGGGTTGTAGGGAATGGTGTGCAAGGTTCAGAGCTCTCGTGTCATGGAGAGTCTTCGGCGGGGGAGGCTCTCTCGTAGGCCCTGTAGGCTTTCTAGGCTTTCGACGAGGAAACTCAGGATCGAGTCGAAAAAATGCATTTCTCGTGCGACATTTTGATGTTTCAGCCTTGCATAGGCGCTGATACAATGCGCTGAAGGCATCTTCTATACTTAAAATGGGTACTCGAACCCATATATCGAGAAACA
>CAUJGC010000417.1 GCA_963169075.1 Myxococcota bacterium | reverse complement strand
TTGTCCGCGACGCCGAGCATGTGGTTGATGAGGAGGCTGCTGTCTCCGAGGACGATGACCTTGCCGCGGGCGAGGCGCATGTCGTAGACGAGGCCGACGTTGTCCTCGTCGTAGGGGAGGACGGCGCCGCCCTGGGTGGTGAGGGCGGCGGGGTGGTTGGCGACGACCTCTTCGACGCCTTCGAGGAGGCGGTGTCGGCCCTGGGGTCGGAAGAGGGGGAGGCCGGGGCGGTTGAGGTAGCGCTCCTCGTGCTTGACGCGCTCGACGTCGATGCGCTGGATGCCGAGGCGGTCGAGCAGCTCGACCGAGGCGCCGAAGTCGTCCGCGAGGACGACGCGCCCGCCGTCGATGACGAAGCGCGCGATGGCGCGTCGGTCGACCTCCTGGGTGGGGTAGACGATGAGGAGGCGGTCCTGGGGGGTGAGGGCGGCGAGGTCGAGGGTGGCGACGGGCTGGAGGGGGGTGCCCTGGCGCTCGGCCAGGGCGAGGAGCTGGGAGAGGCCGTTCCAGCGGGGGTTCTCGGTGCTGTAGTCGCCGTCTCCGAGGGGCGCGCCCTCCTGGGCGGCGGCGGGGAGGGTCATCAAGACGCACGCGAGGCACGTCTTGATACACATCCAAACACACATCATGATATATCTTGACACAACACTCATAACACCTCCCGTCGTCGCTTCAGCGCGGCGTCGCGGAGGGTGGCGGTGAGGCGCTCGGTGACGGCGATGATGTCCTCGTCGTAGGCGCGCTGGCTGAAGTAGACCTCCTCGACGAGGTGGGTGAGGGCCTCGACGAGGGCGGGGCCGTCGAGGGGCGGGGCGTCCTCGGCGGCGTCGGCGCGGAGGCGCTGGAGGGAGGCCTCGAAGGCGGTCCAGCCCTCGGCGGGGGCGGCGACGCTCTGCTGGGCGCGCAGCTCCGCGACGGCGGCCAGGAGAAGGCCATAGACCTGCCGGGGGGTGAGGCGGCCCCAGCGGGCGTGGTCCCTGGCGAGGTCTTCGACGAGGGCGGCGTAGAGGTCGCGGACGACGACGCGGACGGGGGTGAGGGCGAAGCGGAACCAGCTCAGGTCGCCGCGGTGGGGGAGCGCGACGGCGTGCGAGGCCGTGACGTAGCCCCGCGCGGCGGCCTCCAGCCGCCAGGCCCCCTCGCCGGGGGCGTCGAAGGCGAAGGCGCCGTCCTCGTCGGAGGTGACCTGGAGGACGGGCGCCGCCGGATCGGCGCGGCGGAGGGTGACCTGGGCGCCGGGGATGGGGAGCTGGGCGTGGTCGTCCCAGAGCTGCCCCGCCAGGGAGTCCCGGCCTGCGGACGCCGCCCGCGCGGGGCGCGAGCCCGCCGGGGCCGCCGCGATCCCGGGGGTGCGGGCCTGCTGCGGGGTGACGCGGCGAGGCTTGGCGGCCTCCTCGGCCTGGCGGCGCCGGAGGGCGTCGCGGGCGGCGAGCCCGCCTGCGCCCAGGAGCGCCAGCGCCAGCGCGCCGCCCAGCGCCCACGGCGTCCACCCCAGCCCCGTCCGCTGGAAGGCGAGCACCACCGGCGCCGCCTCCAGCCGATCCTGCGGCCCCAGGAGGGCCGCAGCCTCCACCCGGAGCGCGCCCTCGGGGAGCTGCGCCTCGGGGATGAAGACCTCCCAGGCGCCGTCCGCGTCGGTCGTGGCGCGCAGGCGGGCGCGCTCGTCCTGGCCTTGATAGACCGCGACCTCGACGGGGAGCCCCGGGCCGCCGCCGTGGCGGTCCTCCAGGGCGCCCGCGGCCCGGAGGCCGCGCTCCAGGCGCGCCCGCACCGCGGCGGCCTCCAGCGTCAGCGACGGGGCGCCCAGGACGCGCAGCGACGCCGAGGCGCGGGCCTCGCGGAAGTGCTGGGTGTCCGCCAGGCGCACCGTCAGGGGCAGGGTGGCGTCCTCGACCTCACCGAGATCGACGCTCACGGGCACGGTGCCGGCGCTGCCGGTCTGGACCTCCACCGGCGGGGCGCTCCCCGCCTGGAAGAGCAGCTTGAGGCCGGACACCGGCTCGGCGGCCTGGGCGCCCGCCGGGGCGCTGAGGGCCCCGAGCGTCACCACCGCGCTCCCCCGCGAGCGCAGCGCCACCGGCGGGGTCAGCGCCGAGAGCTGCACCTCGCCGCGCGCCGTCCGCACGGGCCCCAGGTCCACCTCCGCCGTCTCGAAGTAGTATTGCTGGCCGCTGAAGGCGACGCGCCCCTGCCAGGTGCCCGCCGGGAGGGTCGTGGTGAGGGCGAAGCGCCCGGCGCGGTCGGTCACGGCGTCGCGGCGGACCACCGCCCCGCCCTCCCCCTGCCGCGTGAAGTCCAGCGAGACGCCCATCCCCGGCACCCCCTGCCCCACGTTGTCGCGCAAAAAGCCCTCGACGCTGACGAGGGTGCCCTGCGCGCGCACCGCCGCCGTGAGCCGGGTCCGCGTCCCCACCCGCACATCCCAGGCCGCAGCCTGCGGCGCAGGCCACGCCGCCCACGCCAGGCTCACCCCGAGGATCACGCTCAACCACCCGCCCCGCCTGCTCAAAAGCCGCCTCCTCTCCTCTACCCACAGGCCAGGCGCTGCAACGCCGCGTCGCCGCGCCTCATTCCTCATCCGACCATACCACGATACGCCGTTCAAGGAGGCGTGCTATAAAGCACCCCCGGCGCGACCGCGCGCCGCACCCTGCCCCGCGCCCAGGTGTCACGTGACCGCCCCCCGCACCCACAAGCCGCGCCTCTTCCGCGACTCCGTCCACAACATCATCGCCCTGGACACCGCCGACCCGGTGGATCGCGTCCTCCTCACCCTCCTGGGCACCGAGGAGTTCCAGCGCCTCCGCCGCATCCGCCAGCTCGGCATGGCCTACCTCATCTACCCCGGCGCCGAGCACAGCCGCTTCGCGCACTCCCTCGGCGTCCTCCACCTCGCCGGGAGGATGCTCCGCGTCCTCTACCCCGGCGACACCCTCCCCGAGGCCCAGCGCCTGGCCACGCTCGCCGCCGCCATGCTCCACGACATCGGACACGGCCCCTTCAGCCACGCCATCGAGCGCTCCACCGGCATCCACCACGAGGAGCTGACCATCCAGCTCCTCACCGACCCCCTGAGCGGCGTCTACCGCGCCCTCGCGGACTACGACCCCCAGCTCCCCCAGCAGGTCGCCCGCTTCATCGACCCCCACCAGCCCCGCTCCGCCCTCACCGACATCGTCTCCTCCCAGCTCGACGCCGACCGCCTCGACTACATCCTCCGCGACGGCCTCATGACCGGCGTCAAGATCGGCGTCTACGACCTGGAGCGCGTCCTCTCCATGCTGGAGGTCGCCCCCGACGCCGACGCCATCGTCGTCAGCAGCCGCGCCAAGGAGGCCGTCGAAGGCTACCTCCTCGCCCGATTCCACATGTTCAAGCAGGTCTACCTCCACAAGGCCGCCCGCGCCGCCGAGGCCATGCTGGAGGCCGTCCTCACCCGCGCCGCCGAGCTGCTCCGCGACGGACACCCCATCGCGCCGCCCCAGAGCCCCCTGGGGCGACTCCTCCTCGGCCACCGCCTCACCTCCGCCGAGCTGACCCGCCTGGACGACACCGACATCTTCGTCGCCCTGAAGACCTGGGCCGACGCCCCCGACCCGCCCCTGGCCGAGCTGGCCCAGGGCCTCCTCCACCGCCGCCTCTACAAGACCCTCGACCTCGACCCGGCCGCCCCCGAGCGCGTCCAGCAAGCCGTCGCCGCCGCCCGCGACGCCGTGGCCGAGCTGGGCCTCCACCCCAGGCTCCACCTCTGCCTCACCCGCGCCGAGGACACCCCCTACAAGCCCTACGACCCCCACGCCGCCCACCGACAGCGACCCATCCTCATCCGCCACGCCGGCACCGTGCAGCGCATCGAGGACGTCTCCGACATCGCCCACCTCCTCGGGAGGGACCGCTACACCTCGGTGCGGCTCTGCTTCCCGGCCCGCGCCCGCGACGCCGTCACCGCCGCCGCAGGCGACGCCGTCCGCCAGATGACCCTGCCCTTCTGAGGGGGGCGCGATGCCTCCGGCGGCCGGGGGAAGCTCCCCCGGACCCCCGTTACAACAGCTCCGAGGCCGCGCCGCGCAGCGACGCATAGTCGGGGCGCTGGAGCAGCTCCTCGAAGGCCGCGCGGTAGGCCGCGCGCTGCGGGTGCGCCTGGAGGAGCCCGCGGATGTTGACGCGGACGTCGGCGTTGCCAGGGTCCAGGCGGAGGCAGATCAGGAGGTTCTCCGCCGCGTGGGCGACGTCCTCATCCACCCAGGTCAGCGCCGTCAGGTTGCAGAGCGCCGCGTTGCCAGGCCAGCGCTGCCAGCCCTGAGCCGCCACGCGCCGCGCCGCCTTCACATCCCCCAGATCCAGGAGCGCCGCCGCCAGGTTGTTCCAACCCCTCGGGTTCTCAGGCCCAAGCTCCACCGCCCGCTCCATCAGCGGGCGCGCCTCCTGGAGCCGCCCCTGACGGTAAAGCACCTCCGCCAGCGCGATGTAGCCGTGGGAGCGCTCGGGGTCGCCCTCCACCATCGCGAAGGCGAAGGTCGCCGGATCGTGGTAGAGCGCCACCACCCGCAGCGCCCCCACACCGCTCCAGAGGAGCAGCCCCGCCCCCGCCACCACCAGCCCGCGACGCACCGACGGCCGCACCGACGCCCCAAGCGCCAGCAGCCCCTCCAGCAGCCCCGGCAGCAGCAGCAGCAGCGGCACATAGAGGTAGCGGTTGAACCCCCACCACCCCACCGCCGTCGTGATCATCGCCGCAGGCGCCAGCGTCAGCGACCACCCCACCACCCCCGGCAGCAGGAGCGGCGCCCGACGCCGCAGCGCCCACGCCCCCGCCCACGCCGCCACCAACCCCGCAGCCCCCAGCCACAAGAGCGCAGGCTCCACCCCCCGATAGTCCTCGTAGAGGTTCCGCATCCAGATCCGGGTCGGGAAGAGCGCCGACCACGCCCCGTCCATCAAGAGCAGCGGCACCCGGAGCGCCGCGTGCAGCAGCCGCTCCGGCTCCCCACCCGAGCGCAGCCCGCTCAGCGCAGCCGACCGCATCCCCAGGTAGATCAGCCCGCCCAGCGCCGGCGGGAGCGCCCCCGCCGCCGGGAGCCAGCGCGGCG
>CAUJGC010000416.1 GCA_963169075.1 Myxococcota bacterium | reverse complement strand
GGGTCCCTCCCGCGGCTGGGGGCGAGCCGCCCCCAGACCCCCATTTCAGGGTGCAGGGGGGAGGTGCTGATCGATGAAGGCGAAGATGTCGCGCCAGCAGGCGCGCGCCTGGGGTCTCCAGAGGAAGGCGTGGAAGGCGTGCAGCTCGCCGGGGTAGTAGGCGGCGAGGTGTTCGACGCCGAGGCGTTCGAGGGCGCGCTGGAGTCGCTGCTGGTCTTCGACGAGGGGGTCTGCGGTGCCGCAGGGGAGGAAGAGGGGCGAGAGGGGTCTGTGGAGGTGTTCGCCGCGTTCGAGGGGGAGGAGGGGGGAGGTGAGGTCGAGGAGGTCGGGGTCTTGGGTGGGTTGGGGTCCGAGGTAGGCGTTGTGGACCTCCTCGATGCGGTCGTAGACCCAGGCGGGGAGGGGTGCGTCGCGCTGGAGGAAGCGCTGGGGGTTGGTGACCTCGAAGAGTCCGCAGGCGGCGATGGTGGCGGCGATGCGTGGCGCGCGTTCGAAGAGGGCCTGGGTCTGGGGGAGGGGTGTGGGTCTGGCGCAGGCGAGGGCGAGGTTGAGGGCGAGGTTGGCGCCGGCGGACTCTCCGGCGAGGACGAGGCGCGTGGTGTCGCCGCTGTGGTGTGCGGCGTGGTCGAGGGTCCAGGCGAGGGCCTGTGCGGCGTCCTGGAGGGCGGCGGGGAAGGGGTGTTGTGGTGCGAGGCGGTAGTTGATGTTGACGGTGAGGAAGCCGCGCTTGGCGAAGGCGAGGCCCATGACCCAGTGGGTGTCCTTGGAGAGGATGCGGAAGCCGCCGCCGTGGACGTAGAAGGCGACGGGCCAGGGTGGGGGCGTGTGGGTGGGGAGGTAGAGGTCGAGGGTGTGGTGGGGTGCGCCGGAGTCGGTGTAGGGGAGGTCTTTGAGGATGGAGACGCCGTGTCGCCGGGGGTCGGCGCGGGGGTGTAGCCTGGCGGTGTTGGCGAGCTGCTGGAAGAAGTGCTGGACGAGGACGCTGCCGGTGGCTTTGCGTGCGCGGGAGGCTGCGCTGCGGACGGCGTCGAGGGAGAGGCGGGGCATGGGGAGCAGCTCCTGGCGGGTCGGTGTGCGGGGGCAGGGGGCAGGTTGCCTTGTGCGGCCCGGGTATGGGATAGGATGTCAGAAGAAGGCGGGGGGATGCAACGGCGCGTCGTGTGCTCTGGAGGTCTGGATGAGCGGAGAGGGAGGTGGGGTGACGCGCCGCGTATTCCTGGCGGGCGCCCTCGCGTCGGTCGCTCTGGGGTGTGAGGTCCACCTGGGGCCGCTGGAGGGTGCGGGCGGCGGCGCAGTCGGGTTGGAGGCTGAGGGCGCGCCTCGGGGTGAGGTGTGGGTGTATACTTCGCTCTACCAGCCGGTGATCGAGGAGCTGACCCCGCTGATCGCGTCGCGCTACCCGGAGGTGAAGGTGCAGTGGTACCGGGCGGGGAGCGAGGTGGTGTCCCGTCGGCTGGAGTCGGAGCTGCGTGCGGGTGGGACGGCGGCGGACGTGCTGGTGACGAGCGATCCGTTCTTCTACGCGAAGCTGGGTCGTGAGGGGCGGCTGCGCCCGTATGTGACGCCTGCGGCGCTGGCGGTGCCTCGGGCGTGGGTGGACGAGGAGGGGCGTTGGGTGGCGTGCCGGGTGTCCACGATGGTGCTGGCGTACCACCCGGAGGCGATCGGTGAGGCGGAGGTGCCTCGGACGTTCGAGGCGCTGGCGGAGGCGCGCTATCGGGGTCGGGTGGCGATGGGTGATCCGCTGGCGTCGGGGACGATGTTTACGACGGTGGCGTTCTGGCAGGCGCGCTATGGGTGGTCGTGGTTCGAGGCGCTGCGTCGGAACGAGGTGGTGGCGACGGGTGGGAACTCGGCGGTGATGCGTCGGGTGGAGGGGAAGGAGTCGTCGGTGGGGGTGGTGCTCCTGGAGAACGTGCTGGCGGCGCAGGCGGAGGGGAGCCCGGTGCGCTATGTGCTGCCGGAGGACGGGGTGGTGAGCATCCCGGGTCCGGTGGCGTTGCTGGCGGGTTCGGACAACCCGCGGGGGGCGGAGGCGGTGTGGGAGGTGCTGATGAGCCCGGCGGGTCAGGCGGCGATGGTGCGGGGTCGGATGCACGCGCCGTCGCGTCGGGTGGCGGCGCCGCCGGGCGCGCCGGGGCTGGAGGTGCTGGAGGGGAGCGCGTTTGGCTGGACGCCGGAGTTCCTTCAGGCGGTGGAGCAGGAGTCGGGCGCGATCAAGACGCGCTATGACGCGGTGATGAACCGCTAGGGGGAGGGGGAGCCGTCGTGGTGGGAGGTCGGGTGCAGGGGCTCTCGGTGGTGATGGGGCTGGCGGCGGTGGCGCTGGTGGTCTTCGGGCTGCTGCCGCTGGGGCTGGTGCTGGCGCGGGGTGTGGTGGTGGGGGGTGAGGTGGACGCGGGGCCGCTCTGGGCGAGCTGGAGCGCGGGTCGGACGTGGGAGCTGCTGGGGTCGAGCGCGCTGATGGCGGGGCTCTCCAGCGGGTTGACGGTGTTGCTTGGCGCGCCGGCGGCGTGGCTGCTGGCGCGGGTGGCGCTGCCGGGTCGGGAGGCGTTGAAGACGGCGCTGACGCTGCCCTATGTGATCCCGCCGTACATCCTGGCGATGGGGTGGATCACGCTCTTCAACCCGGGGAGCGGGTGGTTGAACGGGCTCCTGGGTGGGGTCGGTGTGAACATCTACTCGCTGGGCGGGATGGTGTGGGTGTTGGGGCTGGCGTACTTCCCGCTGGTGCTCCTGCAGGTGTACGCGGCGCTGATGGGGATGGACCCGTCGCTGGAGGAGGCGGCGCGGACGAGCGGGGCGGGTCCGTGGCGGGTGGTGTGGACGGTGACGCTGCCGCTGGCGCTGCCGTCGATCGGGAGCGGTGCGCTGCTGACGTTCCTGGTGTCGCTGGCGTCGTTTGGTGTGCCGTACCTGGTGGGGAGCCCGGGGCGGGTGGAGGTGTTGACGACGGCGATCTATACGTCGCTGGATCTGGGGACGGAGGCGGGGGTGGCGCGCGCGGTGGGGCTGGCGGTGCTGCTCTGCGGGGTGGCGGCGGCGGCGCTTGGGTTGAACGGGGCGCTGGTGCGGCGTGGTCGGGCGCTGGTGGGTGGGAAGGCGGGGCGTCCGAGCCTGGTGGAGCTGGGTCGCTGGCGTTGGGTGGCGTGGGGCGGGCTCTGGGGGCTGGTGGGTGTGGCGGTGGTGCTGCCGCTGGGGACGGTGGTGCTGACGAGCCTGGTGGAGGTGTGGGGGAGCGGGCTGAGCTGGGGGAACCTGGGGTGGGGGAGCTACCGGGCGGTGCTCTCGGACGCGCGGGCGCTGGACGCGGCGTGGCGGAGCCTGTGGCTTGGGGGGCTCGCGGCGACGGTGTGCGTGGCGCTGGGGGCGCTGGCGTCCTACGCGCGTCGTCGGACGACGCTGGTGGGGCGCCGGGCGCTGCCCTTTCTGGCGGAGCTGCCCTACGCGGTGCCGGGGACGGTGCTGGCGATGGGGATGATCCTGGCGTTCAGCCAGGAGGTGTGGATCTACATCGAAGATGTATTTTATTTAAGGTTTTTTATATTCAATTCGCCCTGGATTCTGTTGATCGCCTACAGCGCGAAGTATATGGCGTTCGGGGTGCGGACGTCGGACGCGGCGTTGACCCAGGTGGATGTGTCGCTGGAGGAGGCGGCGCGGACGAGCGGTGCGGGTCCGCTGCGGGTGCTGCTTGGGATCGTGGCGCCGCTGCTGCGCCCGGCGCTGGTGGCGGCCTGGGTGCTGGTGTTTCTGCCGGTGCTTGGGGAGATCACGCTGTCGATCCTGCTCTTCGGGCCGGAGACGAAGACGCTTGGGGTGCTGCTCTTTGATCTG
>CAUJGC010000415.1 GCA_963169075.1 Myxococcota bacterium | reverse complement strand
CGGGGGCGGGCGTCGGGCGCTGGGGCCCCCCCCGTCTCGGGGGGGGCCGGGGCCGTTCGTCCAGTCCCGCAGGGCTGGACGTTACGGCCCCGGGGGGGTTGCCGTCACGGGGGGGCCGGGGCCGTTCGTCCAGTCCCGCAGGGCTGGACGTTACGGCCCCGGGGGGGTCACGGATCGGAGAACCCGAGGGTGTAGCGCAGCTCGTCCGCTGCCGAGGAGGAGGCGACGCGGAAGTAGTAGGCGCCCTCGGCCTGCGCGGTGATGGGGATCTCGACGCTGCGGGCGAAGCGGAAGGTCAGGAAGTTGCGGTTGGGGCCGTAGGCCGTCACCGAGAGATCCCCTTCGGGCTGATCGTCCGGCACGTCGGCCCGGAAGACGAACTCCTCGCCTTCGGCCAGCTCGATGAAGTACATGTCCACGTCCGCCGAGGTGCAAAGCGCTTGCACCTGGCCTGCGACCTCGGGGATGAAGGTCGCCTGGCTGAAGTCGTTGTTGGGCTCGTTGGAGGCCGGGCCGGAGCAGAGGTCGTCGGTCACCGGGGGGATGATCTCGACGCCCAGGGTGTAGGTCTGGTCGGCGCCGGCGTCGTTGCCAAAGATGTAGGCCTCCAGCGTGTAGCAGGCGTTGGCCTCGGTGGAGGCCAGGGAGACCTCCTCGAAGTTGTTGGTGCCGAGCGACTGATCGATGGCTTGCTGGCGGGGATCCAGCAGGCGGAGGTCCAGATCGCCCCGCGCGTGCTCAAAGGAGGCGCTGATGCGAAGCTGGCTCCCCGCGGGCGGGCAGACCCGGTAGAAGTCGCGGTTGACGCCGCAGAGCTTGAGCCCCTCCAGCGTGAGCGACGCGCTGCCCAGGTCGGCGGCGGTCTGGAAGGTGTTGTTGGGCTCCAGGCCGTCGTCTTCGCACATCATGGGGCCGCCCTCGATGGGGACCGTGGTGCGGGCGACGTTGTTCATCTCGTTGAACTCCGCGATGACACGGGTGTCGTCCACGACCAGCACCAGCGTGAGCAGGCCGCTCTGCACGTCGGGCACGCCAAAGGGGAAGGCCGCCGAGCGCGACTCGCCTCCGGCGAGGCCGCCCTCGTTGAAGCGCCCGAGGAAGAAGCGGCGGGCCGGATCATCCTGGGGGCCGTCGACGCCGTAGAGGCCGACCACAAAGGGGCGGTTCACGCCGGTCATGCTGGCGTTGGTGATGGAGTACTCGACGAACCCCTCCTGCCCGGGGACGATGGGGCCGAAGGCGTTGATGCCAGCTGCGACAAGATCCACCTCAGCGGTCGAGGTCTCCTGCTGGGTCCAGAGGCTGTAGCGCACCGGGGAGAAGACCTCAGCGCCGCTGATGAGGAGGCGGTAGCGCCGGGCGGTCGGGAGCACGTCCACGCGCAGCTCCCAGGTGTCGAAGATCGCGTCGGCGGTGGCGATGGTGAAGGTCGAGCCGTTGGCGCGCTCGCCCTCCAGCGTCGCCCACATCAAGCCCTCGACGGGGGACTCCAGGATCAGGGCCAGCTGGAGGGGCAGCCCGGGGGTGAGAGGCAGCTCGAAGTAATCCGCGTCGCCAGGGCAGAGGAGCAGGTCGCTCTCCTGCGCGTCGATCTGCGGCGGCTCGTTGATGTCATTGAAGTCGTAGCGATCCCCGGCGCACTCCTCGCCGTCACAGCTGACGACAATGTCACCGAAGCTGCTGATATTATTGTTGAACTCATCAAGCTCCGAGATGCGGTTCTCGGGGTCCACCAGCAGCTCCAGGATGTAGAAGGCGCCGTCTTCGGTGCAGAAGCGCGGGAAGACGACCGCCTCGCGCGAAGCGCAGCTCCCTGGCGCCAGGCGCTCGATGGAGACCTCCTGCTGCTCAAAGCCGAAGTCGCTGTTGAGGCTCAGCAAAGCCTGCGCGCGCGGAGACGTCTCGCGCCCCTCGTTGCAGACGCTGAACTCCACCTCCACCGGCTCGCCCAGCGTCACGAAGGGGTTGCGGAGCGCCAGCTCCCGAGGCACCAGATCCACCAGCCCCTCCACCTCGTTGGGCTCCACGCGCACGACGCGGCCGCTGAAGTACTGGTTGTTGTCAAAGCGCAGCTCGGACTGGAAGCTCTCGCAGTAGGTGAAGAGGAAGAAGTCCCCGCGCGCCTCCCGCGGGATGTCCAGCGTCGGGTTCGTCTCCTGCGCCTCGCCAGGGAAGAGGAACTCCCCGCGCCACTCCCCGATGTAGTAGGAGGGGCGGTCGTCGGTGGTCGGGGAGAGCTCGAAGCTGCAGCTGTAGATCTCCAGCGGCTGGAAGCCCTCGTTGCCCAAGGCCAGCTCCACGCCGAGCGACCCGCCCGCGCGGACGCGGTCGCTGCTGGGCTCGCTGAAGTAGAGGGCGAGATCGGCGCTCTCGGGGAAGTCCTCGCGGATGACCTCGATGGTGCCGGAGGCGTCGTTGTTGTCCTCGCGCAGCTCCGCGACCTCTCCGAAGGGATCGCAGCGCACGCTCACGTTCCAGCTCCCCTGCGGGACGCTGAAGAAGGAGGCCTCCATCCCGAGGCTCTGGCGCTCGCCCACGTCAAGCGGCTGGGTGAAGGTGCTGCTGAGGAAGTAGACCTCGCGGCCGCGCTCCGCCGTCAGCTCGCAGTAGACGCCGGGCATCACGGCGTCGCCCTGGTTGGTGACGCGCAGCTCGACCACCGCGATCTCCTCGTCGGCGAAGATCTGCCCCGGCAGGGAGAAGCGCTCAACGGCCAGGTCGGGGTAGCGGACGTCGCCTTGGCGGCACTCGCCGCCGATGCAGGCCAGCCCGTCGGCGCACACCTCCTGTGGGGTCCACTCGCCGCCAATGCAGAGGTAGACCTGATCCAGGCTGCACTGGCGCTGCCCGTCGACGCACTCCCCCTCACCGACGCACGCGTCCCGGTCGCAGAGGCCCGGCTCACACGAGCGCGCCTCCCAGCTCCCCCCGACGCAGACCTCCAGCGTCCCCGAGTCCGCGCAGCGCTGCGCGCCGCGCTGGCACGTCGGCGGCGCGTCGTCCTCGACGCAGCGCCCGTCCTCACACGCGAGGCCCGGCGCGCACTGCGCGTCGCGTGTGCAGGGCGCCTCTTCGGCGCCGCTGTAGAAGCCATCCCGCCCGCACCCGGCGACGCCGCTCAACGCGACGAGCGAGCCCCAGGCGGAGGTCAGGAGGAGAACTCGGGACAGGACGCTCCGCTTCATGAACGATGACTCTTGGTGGAGATGTTGACGCAGCCATGCCCGCGACCTTGCCGCTCCGCAGAGCATGACGGCTTCGTGGCGGGCTGTCAATTCGAGGCCTCGGCGGCCCCCAGCAGCGCCGCCAGGTGGGCGCGCAGCCCGGCGGCGAGCCGCCGGAAGATCGGCCCGCGGGGGGACGAGATGCGCCAGGCCAGCGCCAGCTCGCGCCCTGGCGGCGGCGCTGCGAAGCGACGCGCCACCACGCGGCTGGAGGCCATGACCTCCCGCTGGAGGGCGCTGGCAGGCAGGAGCGTCGCCCCGAGGCCGCTCTCCACCATGCAGACCAGCATCCCCAGCGACGCCGCCCGCAGATCCAGCCGCGCCTGCGCGCCTGCCGAGGCGCACACCTCCAGCGCCTGATCCCCCAGGCAGTGCCCCTCCTCCATCAAGAGCAGGGGCTCATCCGCCAGCGCGAGCGCCTGGAGGCGCTCCCGGGCCAGGAGGGCGTGGTCGTCGCGAGCCACAAAGACGAAGGGCTCAAAGCCCAGGCTCGCCACCTCCAGCCCCTCGTCCTCAAAGGGGAGCGCCAGGAGCCCCAGGTCGAGCTGCCCCGTGCGGAGCGCCGTCAGCAGCGGGAGGGTCCGCTGCTCCGAGACGATGAAGCGCGCCAGGGGCAGCTCGTCGCGCCACCGGGCCAGCATCCCGGGGAGGAGGTAGGGGCCCACCGTCGGGATCGCCGCCAGCGCGACGTCTCCGGCGGGCTCCTTGCCCGTACAGGCGGCTGCCTCCGCCAGCTCCCGCGCCAGCGTGAGGATCTGGCGCGCCCGCGCGATCAGGGGGGCTGCCTCGGGGGTGACCAGCGTGCGCGGGCGCGTGCGCTCAAAGAGCGTCACGCCCAGGAGGCCCTCCGCCTCCTGGATCTGGCGGCTCAGGGCGGGCTGGCTCACGGCGCACCGCGCCGCGGCGTGGCCGAAGTGCCCCAGCTCCGCGACGGCGACGATGTACTCCAGCTGGCGTAGGGTGGGGAGGTTCACGGGGGCCTCTCAATGCATTCAGGTTATCGCCAAGCATCACTCCACGCATCCACGTCTATCACGTCGGCTGGACGCTGCGCCAGCCCTCCTCGTCTCCGCCTGCCTTCAGGAAGAGGACGGCGCGGCTGACCTGCTCGGCGCGCCCCACCAGCACCACCACGTCGCCCGCCTGGAGCGCCAGGCTGGCGGAGGGGCTCGCCTCGGCGTGGTCGCCGCGGAGCACAGCCAGGACGGTGGCGCCGGTGCGGGTCCGGACCTCCAGCGCCATGAGGCTCTGGCCGGTGGCGTGGTGGTCGGCCTCCAGCTCCAGCTGCTCCACCGCGACGTCATCCAGGAGCGCGTCCAGCGTCGAGCGCGGCGCCGTGGTGGGGGCGCCGCGCAGCGCCCCATAGCGCGCCTGGCGGAGCTGGGTCTTCTCGCGCTCGATGGCGCGAGGCAGCGCGCCGTAGGCGCCCATCACCTGACCCACCAGCTCCAGCGACGTCTCGAACTCCTCGGGGACGACCCGATCCGCCCCCAGGTGCACCAGCGGCTCCAGCTCCGCGATGTAGCGCGTGCGGGCGATGATGAGGAGGTTGGGGTTGAGGGGCCGCGCGCACGCGACGATCTCGCGGGTCGCCGCCGGGTCGGCGATGGCGACGACCAGGGCGCGGGCTCTGGAGATCCCCAGGTGCTCCAGCAGGGACGGGCGCGTGGCGTCCCCCAGCACGATGGGCACCCCGCGTGCGACCTCGGCCTCGACGGTGTGGAGGTTCATCTCCACGACGACGAAGCGCACCCCGAGCAGCCCCAGCGCCCGGGTGACGTTCTGCCCGTTGACGCCGAAGCCCACCACGATGACGTGATCCTCCAGGGCGTGGCTGCCCTCGGGGAGCGGCGGGGCGTCATCCGGGCGCGTCCCGCCGAGCCGGGCGACCAGGTGACGTGTGGCCGGGAGCAGGAGCGGCGTCAGCGCCATCGTCACCACCGACACGCTCAGGATGACGCCCCGGGTCTGCTCGTCCAGCAGCCCGCTGCCGGCGGCCTGCTGCGCCAGGACGAAGCCGAACTCGCCCACCTGAGAGAGCCCCACCCCGGCCAGGAGGGCGTCGGCCCAGCTCAACCGGAAGAGGCGCGCCACCCCCACCACCACCGCCCCCTTGCCTGCCATGACCAGCACCACCAGCCCCAGGATCTGGAGCGGCTGGGCCATCACGACCTCAGGCCGCACCAGGAGCCCCACCGAGATGAAGAAGAGCCCGTTGAAGGCGTCCCGGAACGGCATGATCTCGGAGAACATGGCGTGGGAGAACTCCGACTCCGAGATCACCAGCCCCGCGATGAACGCCCCGAGGGCCAGCGAGAGCCCCAGCTGCCCCGCCACCCACGCCGTCCCCAGGGCCACCCCCAGCGTCATGAGGAGCGACACCTCCCGGCTCCGCAGCGCCACCAGCCGCCGCAGCACCCAGGGGAAGGCGAAGCGCCCGATCCCGTAGATCCCTCCGGCGATGAGCGCCGCGCGCCCCAGGCTCCACGCCAGCTCGCCCAGCCCGCCGCCCTCTCCGGCCATGAGCGGCACCAGGAGCATGAGCGCCACCACGGCGAAGTCCTGAAAGAGCAGGATCGCCAGCGCCAGGCGCCCGTGGGGGCGCCCCAGCTCCCCCTGATCCCCCAGCAGCCGCAGCACCAGCGCCGTCGAGCTGGCCGCGAGCACCAGCCCCACCACCGCCCCCAGCCCCGGCGCGACCCCCAGGAGCCACCCCACCCCCACCGTCAACCCCACCGTCAGCCCCATCTGGAGGGCGCCCCCGCCCAGGACCCGCCCCGCCATCTTCGCCAGCTCTTTGAGCGACACCTCCAGCCCGATGGTGAACATCAGGAGCACCACGCCGATCTCGGCCATCACCTCGATCGCGTGGGCGTCCTCCACCGCGCCCAGGCCCACGGGGCCAAGCGCTAGCCCGGTGAGCAGAAAGCCAAGCAACGACGGCATTTTGAAGCGACTCAGCAGCGCCACCAGCGCGGTCGCTGCCAGGACCACGAAGACCAGATCGGTCAGGATATGCATAGTACCTCAAGCTCAAGCGCCGCCCCGTGCGGCTCTCTGAGATGAACATCCCGCCTTGGCGCGTCAAGCGCCATCTGGGCGCCTGGACTTGCGCCGCGCCCTGCCTACCCTCCCCGCGCTGGCCCCTGACGCACCTCAGCCGGAGCCCCCACCGCCATGCCGACCCCCTCCTCACCGCCGCACCTCATCGAGCGGGCCCGCGATCTCCTCGCCTCGGCCCCCCTCCCGGAGCTGGAGCTGGCCGCCCTCCTCTTCACCGAGCACGCCGAGGTGGCCGCCTACCTCACCGACCACCTCCGGGCCCTCCCCCCTGAGGCTGCTCCGCCGCGCCTCCTCCGGGCCGTCACCCTCCGCGACCTCCTGCTCCACGGGACCCCGGAGGATCTCTACGCCTGGACCCGCAGCGCGGACGAGGGGGAGCTGACCCTCCTCCTCCTGGCGACCCAGCGCCTCCTCCACGCGCCCCTCCTCGACCGCGCCCAGGCGGCCCTCCAGGGGCGCCTCCAGGGCCTCCTCCAGCGCGACGCCGAGGACCTGATCGCCAACCTCTGCGACGAGGTCCTCGCAGAGCCCCCGGTCGCCCGGGCGCTCGCCCAGGCCCACCTCGACGACTACGAGGCCGACAGCGTCGAGCTGCACGCCTTCCACCTCACCAGCGACCGCGCCGCCACCCTCCACGCCACCCTCACCCTCTCCAACGACCCGCGAGGCGCCAGCTTCTACATCGGGGACAGCCTCCGCGTCGATCTCCGCGCCGCCGCGGTCTGGACCGACGCGGGCGCCTGGGAGATCCAGGACTTCCGCGTCACGGCGGTGGAGGTGGAGCGCTGATCCCCGAGGCCACCGCCTCGACGTAGCGCAGCTGAAGCTCGAAGCCGAGGCGCTCGTAGAGGCGGATCGCGGGGGCGTTGTCCTCGCGGACGTTCAGCACGACCGTCTCCACGCCCTCGCGCTGGAGGCGCGCGCAGACGGCGGCGGTGACCCGGGCCCCGAGCCCGGCGCCGCGGCGCGCGGGGAGGGTGGTGATGTTGCCCAGGGCGGCGACGCCCTCCCCGGGCGCGTAGACGTGGACCCCGGCGACGGCCTCCAGCGCGCCGTCCGCGGCGCGACACCCGGCGTAGCGGCCCGTCGTCAGCATCCGGGGGTCGAAGGCGTTGTCGGGGTAGCTGGCGGCGTAGAGGGCCTCGACCGCGGGGAGGTCGGCCTCGGTGAGCCAGGCGACCTCGTCGGGAGGGGCCACCGGGCGGCGGAGGATCATGCGGTAGAAGGGCGTGACGCGCTCCAGGCGCCACCGCGACGACGCCGCCGCCAGCAGCTCCCGCTCGATGTGGAGATCAAAGCGCGGCGGGAGGTGTCCGGCCAGCGCCTCCAGCAGCCACCCCAGCGCCGCCAGGTCCTCCCCGAACACCAGCGCGCAGGGGCGGCGAGGAGCGAGGTAGAGCATGATGACGGCGCGGAGGCGGTGGGTGGCGTCGCGGGCGCCGTACCAGAGGGTGGACTCCCAGAAGAAGGGGTCCAGATCCCCAAGCGAGTAGGCGAAGCGCCCGCGATCCGGGCTCAGGAAGGCGCGGAGCGTCGCCGGATCGTGCACGCTCACCAGCCGCATCACGGCTCCTCCGCGAACGCCAGCACATGCCCGTCCAGATCGAGGCTGTAGGCGACGGTGTGCCCCCAGTCGCGGGCCTGGAGCGGGCTCAGCTCGCGCGCGCCGGCCTCCAGCGCCCGGGCGTGGTGCGCCCCGGCGTCCTCCACCATCAGATAGACCTCCGCGCGGGGCGGCAGGCCTTCGCCGCGCGGATCGGGCAGCCCTCCGGGGCCCAGGAGGCGCTGGATGCCCGCCGCAGGCATCAAGCCCAGCACCGCGCCCTCCACCAGCGGCAGCTCGGTCATGCCGGGGACGTCCAGGAGCGGCGTGACCCCCAGCGCGTGCGTGTAGAAGCGCGTCGCCCGCGCCTGATCGTGAACGTAGAGCACCAGATACGCGCGCTTCATCGCCTCACTCCGCAGCCGGGCCGGTGATGGACGTCCCCCGCGCCTCCATCCGCACGAAGACGCTCAAGGCGTCCATGTCGCCGTCCCCGTCCAGATCGATGTCCAGCTCGCCGCCGATCACCGCCAGCGCCAGCCCGCACGCGCTCACCACCGTCCCGCAGAGGTCTTGATCCCCCGAGCACGCGCTGGCGTCCAGCCGGTTGCAGCGCAGCCGCTCCGGGTTGCTCACGTCGATCATCGGCCCGCCCACCACGCAGGAGCAGAAGTCCGACGCCACATACGAGTTCAACGTCTCCGCGATGGAGAGCAGCGGCACCGCCCCCGAGAGCGTCCCTCCCGAGAGCGCGATCCCGGCTTCATCCAGCGACGCCGCCCCGCGAAGGTGGGTCTGCTCCGCGCGCAGGTCCAGCACGATGCTCGACCCCAGCGGCAGCATCAAGCGGAAGTCTGCGGGGCCCGCCTCCAGCATCCCGCCCGCCAGCGTCCCCTCCTCGTAGCGGATCGACGGGACGCTGCTCCCCCGGTCGAAGCTCTCCCGCGTCGCCAGGAACATCGACGTGTCCCCAGGCGTCACCGGCTCCAGCTGGAAGAAGTCCAGCGCCGCCGCCCCGTCCAGCGCCGGGTCCATCACCCCCGGCCACGTCATCCCCAGCGCCAGCGACCCGTCGTCGATGGACCGCTGCAGGCTCTCGTTGATGTTCGTATCCCCCAGGAACCCCGAGAGCGAGTCCAGCAGCGACCCCAGCGCGTTGTCCGGCTCCATGTCACCGTCCAGATCGTCGCCCACCGCCGGGTCCAGCTCCAGCGAGAGCGCGTAGATGTAGGACGCCTTCGCCCCATAGCCCGTGTAGTCCTCCGGTGTCCCCGGCGGCGGATCGTTGTTGGTGCCGTTGTTGGTGCCGTTGTTGTTCGTACCGTTGTTGGTGCCGTTGTTCGTGCTGTTGTTGTTCGTGCCGTTATTCGTGCCGTTGTTGTTCGTGCTGTTGTTCGTGCTGTTGTTGCTCGGGCTGTTGTTGCTCGGGCTGTTGTTGACTGTCGCGTTGTTCGTGCTGCCGTTGTTGGGAGCGCTGTTGTTGACCGGGGTGTTGTTGACGCCGCTGTTGAGGTTATTACCTGCGGCGTTGTTGACGCTGTTGGCCGGTGCGTTGTTGGCGCTGTTGGCTGGGGTGTTGTTGCGCGCGCTGTTGTTGCTCACGCTGTTGTTGGCCCCTCCCCCGGAGGAGCCCCCCGAGTCATCGCCGGAGCAGGCGGCGAGCGAGGATGCGACGGCGAGGGTCGTGAGGAGGAGAGCGGGAGCGCGCATAGGTCATGCCTGGGTGGTTGGAGAGAGAGAGCGCACAGACAAACACAACGAGAGCGTGACGAGCGGGAGCCCCCTTGTCAAGCGCCCCATCATGAAATAAAAGAGCACGATCTCTTGAGAACGTTCCAATGGACACAACAGAGGCAAAGATCTACCTTCAGGAGCAGGACAACCCGCCCCAGGAGGTCACCATGACGCGCGCCGTCCGAATCGCCCTCATCACCTTCCCGCTCCTCGCCGCTCTCGCCTGCCAGGAGGCGCCGCGCTACAGCGGCGAAGAGGGGATCATCCTCGGCCCGCCCGCGCCGCTGACCTGGTGCGCCCCGCAGCCTGTGCCCTACGATCAAGGTGTGATCCCGGGGCTCCCGGCGGGCTTCGATCCGGCGACCTTCTGCGACGCCCCTTCAGGCGAGGCGCTGGAGCCCACCCACACCGTCACCTTCGACCCGGCGCGGAGGGCGCTGGAGGTCGATGGGGAGGACCGCGCGCGGGGCCGCACCGCCACGACCTTCCGCTTCGCGCCGGACGGCTCGCTCCGCGAGGTGAGCGCCGAGGGCGCGAGCGGCTTCTACGGCGGCGGGCTGGGCCACACGACCTGGAGCCTGGATGAGGCCGGGCGCCTCCAGGAGAAGATCGCCGTGGAGATCCCCTGGCAGGAGGCCCCGGAGTCCGCCTGGACGACGCTGGAGAAGGTCCAGACCTGGGATGGCGGGCGCCTCCTGGAGCGGGTGGAGCGCGACGGGGGCACGGGCGCGCTGCTCCGCCGCTGGACGTGGACCTGGGACGGCGCGCAGCTCATCCAGGCCGCCCTGGACGACCGCGAGGCCGGGCTCCAGGCCGAGAGCCGCTTCACCTACCACCCCGGCGGCCTCCTGGCCTCGGTCGAGCGGCGCCTGGGCGGCGCGCTGGTCGAGCGCGAGGCGTGGACCTTCGACGCCGCGGACGAGCTGATCGGGCGGACCTTCTGGGCGCGCCCTCGGGAGGCGGCGTCGCTGCCGCGCGGCCTGGACTCCTTCCAGCGGAGCAGCGACGACTTCATGGAGGACCCCTGGCGCGACGCGGCGGCGCACCCGGCGGGGGGCTGCCTGAACATCCCGCGCGGCCCCGGGCACGGCTACCCGGACGCCGAGCCCGAGCATCAGCTCGGCGTCGCGCGCGACCAGCGCGCCGTCGGGGTCGGCTTCGCCTACGGCAACGACAGCTACGGGTGGTTCTACGGGGATCTGGCCTGGTACGGGCATGACGGCCTCGGCTCGGCGTGGCTCGGGATCGGTCAGGGCTTGGGGTTGGAGGAGGTGGAGGGCGCCATCACCTACCAGGGCGGCCGCATGATCCAGGAGGAGGACCGCGCCACGCTGGAGGACGGCCAACGCCTGGAGGTGCGCCGCGTCCGCGCGCTGGACGCTCGGGGGGCGATCCTCAGCGACTCCCTCACCGTCACGCAGGGCGACGCGCCGCCGCTCGTCCGGGCGCTGCGCTTCGAGCGCGACGCGCAGGGGCACCTGCTCCGCCGCGCCCTCTGGGAGGGCGACGCGCTGCTGGAGGAGCAGCGCTGGGCGCGAGACGCCCAGGGGCGCCCGCTGGAGCACCACGTCGCGCCCTCCGTGGGGCGCCCCGCCCTGCCACGCTTCGGGGAGGCGCGCTCGCTCTTCGCAGGCTTCAGCCTCGGCGTCCCGGCGGAGGCGAGCTGGACCTGGCGCTACGATGATCAGGGGCGCGTCGTCGAGCGCAGCGCCAGCCCCAACGGGCTCCGCCAGCTCCTGACCTGGGACGCGCAGGGGCGCCTCGTCGCGCAGGACGGGCTCTACAGCTCCCAGGACCCGGCCCGGTCCCAGCGCTGGACCTGGGACGCGCAGGGGCGGCTCACCGCGCACTGCACAAGCTGGAGCGAAGCGGACACCTTCTGCACCACCCAGACCTTCGACGCCCTCGGGCGCCTCACCCGGACGGAGGAGCGCCGCGACGAGGAGCTGCTCCGCGAAGAGGTCACGGCGTACCGGTGCCGCGAGTAGCTGGGGGTCCGGGGGTCGCTGACCCCCGGCCGCCGGAGGCACCCCTGAAATCAACAAAAACAATCAAAATATATGCATTATCCGCCCATTTTCACCGCACCCCCT
The DNA here is from genome assembly GCA_963169075.1 of Myxococcota bacterium. Taxonomy (GTDB): domain Bacteria; phylum Myxococcota_A; class Bradymonadia; order Bradymonadales; genus CAUJGC01. The sequence goes on along the minus strand of CAUJGC010000415.1, from coordinate 1,219 downwards.
CCAGCGTCGCCGGCGCCGCCTCCAGGCGGATGGCGGCGGAGAAGGAGCCCGGCGTGCCGTCTCCTGTGAGGTCGGCGTCGGCGTCGTAGATGAGCGCGCTGTTGAAGGTCGCGCACTGCTCCGCGAGGCTCGCGCAGAGGGGGCGCGCGTCGCCGCGGCAGGCCTCCAGGCGGGTGCTGGACGCCGCGCCGCAGGTGCCGTCGCTCCGGTAGAGGTCCTGGCTCGCGTTCAGGCAGCCGCAGGTCTCCTCGATGTAGTCGTTGATGGCGCGGCGCAGCTCGCGCACCGGCGCGACGCCATAGATCGTCACGCCCTCCAGGGCCAGGCCGTCGGAGGTGACGCGCCCGCTGCCCTTCCCCACGGCCGCCTGGAGCGGCACGCGCAGGAGCCCTCCCCCGAACGCGATCCCCAGCCGCAGGCGCCCCGGCGCGGCGCTCTCCCAGCGCACCAGCTCGCCCTCCTCCCCGCTCAGATCCACCCCCGGGAGGGCGCTCGGGTAGTCCCCGGCGGCGTCCTCCAGGCTCTCCGCCTGCGCCCAGAGGAGCCCGTCACCGCCGGGCGGATCGAGGTTGTAGAGGATCAGCCCCGGCCCCTGCGCGGTGTCCAGCCAGGTGCTCCCCAGCGCGAAGCGGCCCTCCTCCAGCTGCCGCCCGACGTAGCCGCCCGGGCTGCTGGTCACCCCCCGGTACATGGCGTGGAGGAGCTGGTTCAGCCCAAGGGGCACCTCCCCGGCCGAGCAGCCGCGCAGCGCCTCCAGCGGGCTCTCCAGGCACTCGCTGCGCGGGAGGGTGGCGGGGAGGACCAGCTCGGTCAGGCGTGCCGTCGGCGCGGCCAGCAGCGCCTCCTCGGCCTCGATCCCCAGGCAGGCCGAGCCGAAGCCGTCGGTGTCGTCGCAGTCAGGGCCGCCCGCTGCGGCGTCCAGCACCCCGTCGTCGTCCAGATCGTCCGGGCTCCCCTGGACGCAGCGCGGCGGCGTGGAGGCGTCCTGGACGTGGAGCCCGCTTGGGCAGCGCTGGAGATCGAGGGTGATCTCCTGAGGAGGCACGCCGCACCCGCCGAGGGCCCCGCTGGGATCGCCGTCCTCCAGCGTCGCCGTCAGCGCGACCTGCTCCGGGAGCCCGCGGAGCGGCACCGAGACCGTGCGCACGGCGTAGGGGAGGCCGTCCACCCGCACCTGCTCCTCGGCCAGCGTCGCGCCGTCGGCGCGGAAGCGCCAGGT
>CAUJGC010000414.1 GCA_963169075.1 Myxococcota bacterium | reverse complement strand
GCAAGCTGGGTCCAGGCGAGGCGTGGAGGGCTGCGCGATGACCGCCACCATCACCCACCGCGGCGAGCACCTGAAGGCGATCCGCGACCACGCCGAGGCATGGTCCACCCGGTGGGGCGTGGCGCTGGAGGTGCTGCGCCGTCTCCTGCCCCCCGCCGCCCGCCTCTGGGCCGGGGAGCCGCTGGCGTCGTTCAGCAGCACCCGCGAAGCCTGGGGGAGCCTCAGCGACGACGCCCTCCGCTACATGGCGGGCCAGCTCGCCCTCGCGGTTCGCAACGACTGGCACCGCGACGACGCCAGGGAGCGCCTGGTGGGATGGGCTCGCGACGCCGAGGCCGCCCTCACCGTCGCCGAGCTGGCCCCCCTCAACAGCCAACTGGAGCCCGAGTGGGCCGCGACGACCGCGCCGGAGCTGGCCGCCCACGCGGCGGAGCTGCGCCGCCGGCGCGCTGCTGCCCCTGCGCCGTCTCCTGCCCCCGTCCAGGTCGCCGCCACCGCAGGCCCCGACCTGGGCGCACGAGGGCGCTCCGGCTCACGCTGCGCCTCCTGCGGCGCCGAGATCCGCTGGGTGGTCTCCGCTACGACCGGCAAGCGCCACCCGGTGGACACCGAGCGCGTCTACATCGCCTCCGGCCCCACCGACACCGTCATCGTCCTCGACGACGGCACCACCGCAAGAGGGCACCGCGTCGGGCCTGGCACCGGCGTCCGCGCAGGACACGTCAGCCACTTCGCCACCTGCCCCAACGCCAACACACACCGCCGCCGCAGCACCGCGCCGCGCGCCTGACCCTGGAGCACGTCATGATCTACGCCCTCGCAGACCTCCACGACCTCGCCGCCGACCTGGGCTGCGAGGTCCGCACGACCCAGGGCGGCCTCGTCGTCGCCCACCACGACCACGGCACGCTCTGCACCGTCCCGCCCGATCTGGGGCTGGAGGCGATGGAGCGCCGGGTGCGCGCCGAGCTCGGCATCCGCCAGGCCTCGGCAGCGGGCAGCGGCCTCATCACCATCCACTTCGGAGGCCAGCGATGAGCACCACACCACCCGCACCGGACACCCCCGAGTGGCACGCGCTGCGGCGCACCGGCCTGGGCGGCTCGGACATGGCGGCGGCCCTCGGCTTCAGCCGCTTCACCTCCCCGCTGGACCTCTGGCGCCAGAAGTGCGGCGACAAGCCCTCAAGCCCCGCCAGCCCCGAAGCCCAACGCGGCACCGAGCTGGAAGGCTACGTCCTCGACATGACCTGCGCGGTCGCTGGTGTGGAGCGCGGCCCTGGCCTCGCCTTCGTGCGCCACCCTCGATGGGACGCGGGCGTCAAGCTGCTCGCCAACCTCGACGGCACCGTCGAGCCGGGTGGGGTCCTCGAAGCCAAGACCACCCGCTCGGTGCCGGTCATGGCCTCCTATCGCCGCGGGGTGCCTCTCCTCGACCACCTGCTGCAAGTCCACCACTACGCCGCCTGCACGGGGCGGCGCTGGGCGCTCATCGGCTGCCTGCTGGGCGAGGGGGCGCCGGAGGGCTGCGAGCTGATCGTGATCCGGCTGGAGATCCACCCCGTGCTCTGCGGGCTGTTGGAGGAGCTGGCCTCCGACTGGTGGCAGCGCTTCATCGTGGCCGACATCCCACCGCCCCACCCTGCCCTCCACGAGCTGGCCCTGGAGATCCGCAGCATCGCCAACGAGGTGCGCTGCGACATGCTGGAGGTGCCGCGATGACGAGGCCAGCCGCCCCCAAGCCGCCCCCGCCCCCCCTGTGGGGGCCAGCCCTGACCCACCTCCACGCGGGAGGGAAGCTCAACGAGACGTGCCACGCCGCGCTCCCTGGGCTCACCTGGGCCGGGTGGGTTGAGCTGCGCGACGGCGTCCACCAGCTCACCGAGCGCGGCGAAGCCACGCTCAAGCACCTCCAGCGTCGCCGGCGCTGGCCTTCTGAGGAAGAGCTCAACCGGGCGCTCCTTGATGCGCCCTCCCTGCCCGGGCCAACGCAGGGCGCGCCTCAGCGCGAGACGACGCCCCAAGACCACCCGCCCTACCTCTCCGCCGCCGCGCGCCTGGTCGAAGAGTACGGGTTCCGCATGGAGCCAGCGGGGCATGGAGCGGCGAGGGTGATCCCGCCGCGCGGCGCCGGCTACGGCACGCTGGACTTCGATGACCGCGGCGAGTTGGTCTGCTGCGCGTGGGAGTTGAGCCGTCGCCACCGCAACCGGATCGTGGACCTCGCCAGCGGCGTCTCCAAGGCGCAGCTTGTGACGTGGCTGCGCTGGGGTCGGGAGGCGGCGCGGTATGCGGCGGCCTGCACGCCGCGTCGAGCCGGTGAGCTGCTCCAGGCCGCAGGGCTCCGCTTTCACCTCAGAACCAACGACGACAGCTGGGGCTCCATCCACCCGACCACTCCGGGATCGCCTGAGGTGGCGCGGTATCGCATCCAGACGGGCTGCTACACCCACCTGGTCTGGTTGGAGCCCTGGGGGCACGCCCACAACTACGCCCACCCCGACGGCGCCACCGAGGCTGACGTGGCCGCGTGGTTGGCGCCGTGGACGGAGCGCCAGCAGCAGGCCCCGATGGCGAGCGAGGCGCCCTCGATGGCGGACCAGCTCGCCGGGATCGGCTGCGAGCTGACGCTCCACATACAGCGCTCGTTCCGCTGCGCCGACCGCTTCGAGCACTACGAGGTGCGCCGCGGCGACGCCGTTGTCACGCGCGTCTGCTGGGGGAGCGCGACCTGGTGGCTGCTGGAGGGCCAGAAGCGCCGCTCCATCACGCCAGCGGAGCTGGTGGAGCACCTCTCGGCGCCACCCGCCCCTCAGCCTCCCCCCCTGGAGGAGCCCGCCTGGAGCGGCGCCTGCCTCATCGACCTCCTGGCTACCGCGCCTCCCGTGCCCTTCGTCGATGCGCTCCGCGACCTCGCTCGCGCGGAGGAGCGCGGCCTGATCGTCGAGCGAGACGCCACCCGGCAGGCCAAAGCCCCCGGCGCCGTGGAGTGCTGGAAGATCGCTACGCCCGGCTACCAGGGCGGGCGGATCATCGTGCGGGTGGAGGAGTGGCCCGACGGCTACGACATCACCTGCGGCGCGAAGGGCGCCAAGCAGCACATCAACAGCCGAGCGGCGGCGATGGAGATCGTCCGCGCGGAGCTGGTCAAGGGGAGGGCCTCCGCATGAGCCTCAAGTGGCACGAGGTCGAGCGCAGCGAGCACGGCCCCGCGGGCTGGTACGCCGAGATCGCACCCGGCGTCGAGCTGGTGCGGGTGCCGTGGACCCGCGCGATAGAGCACCTCTACATCCGCCTGGACGGCTGCACCCTCCCCCTCCTCCACGCCGAGCTCCACATCGCCCTGCGCGACGAGCAGCTCCGACGCCTCATCGCGGGGCTCCAGCGCGTCGGCCTCGCAGGAGAGCGGCTCGCCGCCGTCCAGCTCCCCGAGCCTCCCGAGCCCGCCCCGCAGACCGACCTCTTCGGAGACGCCCCATGAACAGCGAGCAGCCTCCCCACATCAACGTGCGAGGGCTCAGCGGCGAGATCATGCGCGGCTGCGACGCCTACGCCGCCAAGGTCAAAGCCGAGCGGGACGCTCAGGTCCGACACCCCGCCTCGATCCCCTGCACCACCTGCCGGCGCCCCACCCCCCTCCCCGAGCTGCGCGGCGGCCCAGGCCGCTGGAGCTGCACCACCTGCGAGGCCCACGCGGCCTCGCCTCCCCAGCCCAACCCC
>CAUJGC010000413.1 GCA_963169075.1 Myxococcota bacterium | reverse complement strand
CTTTCCCCCCCCCCGGGCCCACCCCGGGCCCAACCCCCGGCCCCCGGCCCCCGCCCCCCCCCGTTAGGGGGGGGCACCCACCTCGCTGCTCTCGCAACCGGACGGGGCGGGTTGGGGCGGGGCCGTGCGTCCGGCCCGGCTTTGCCGGTCGGACGTTAGGGCTCGGGGGGGAGGGCCGGTGAGAAGGCGGCGCCGTGGAGGGTGCCGAAGCGCAGGTGCATCTGGTCGTCTACGCCGATGAGGGAGTCTTCGGGCAGCTCGATCCAGACGTTGTTGCCCTGAAGCTCTTCGGAGGCGAGGAGGAAGTGGTTGACGCGTCCGGTGTGTGAGGGGGCTTCGCACTCGGGGGAGAGGTGGGGGCAGAAGCCGCGGTCGCGGCAGCGGCTCTTCCAGGTGGAGAAGCGGAGGGGCATGCGGGAGCGGAGGCCGAGCATGAGGCGTCCGTCGGTGAGGATGAAGGTGAGCTTGGAGTGGAGGTCGTCCTGGGGGAGATCCGCGACCTCGCGGATGCGCGCGGCGGTCTCTGCGAGGGCCTCCGCGACGGTGTCGAAGGGGATGTTGGGGTCGTGGAGGTCGGCGCGCTGGGAGAGGAGGGTGAGGAAGAGGTAGAAGGCGACCTCGCTGTCGGTGTCTCCGAGGATGAAGCGTCGGAGGTCGGGGGTGACCTCGGTGCGGAGTCGGTCGCGGACGAGGGCGTAGCGTGCGATCTCGCCGTTGTGTGCGAAGATCCAGCGTCCGAACTGGAAGGGGTGCGCGTTGAGGGTGTTGACGTCCCCGACGGTGGCCTTGCGGAGGTGCGCGACGACGGTCTGCGAGGCGACGACGCCGCTGACGTGCTTGAAGATCTGGTCTTCGATGGCGGCGACGACGCTCTTGATGACGTGGGGGTTGCCTGCGATGTAGTAGGCGACGCCCCAGCCGTCGGAGTGCTTCCGGGACTGGACGGCGAGGGCGTTCTCGGCGTGGACGAGGGAGCGGTGGACCTGGGACTGGATGATGGAGCGGAACCCGAAGAGGCGGCACATAGGCAGGACATCGCGGAGGTTGGAGGGCGACACGAGCGACACCAGGTGCTAGTATAGCACGGGAGTCGGGGGTGTGGCGCGTCAATCAGCAGCGGAGGCGGTGATGGAGCGGATCGAGGTGAGCCCTGGTCATGCGGCGATCGTAGACGGCGTGTGCCTGATGCTGGTGGTGGACGGGGTGTTTGACCCGGAGGAGGCAGACTTTCTGGAGGGGATGATCCGCGCGCTCCTGAAGGTGGAGCTGGACGTGGCGCGCGCGCTGGTGTCCAACAGCCTGGGCCGTATCCAGGGGTGCGAGGTGGGCGGCTTTGTGGATCAGGTGGTGGCGCGGCTTGGGAGCCGCGAGGAGAGGCATTACCTGATGGTGGCGCTCCAGATCGCGGCGATGGCGGACGGGAAGGGGACGGCGCCGGAGCTTCAGCTCCTGGAGGTGTTCGCGGCGAAGCTTGGGCTGACGCCAGCGGAGATCCAGGAGGTGACGCAGGAGGCGCGGGTGGTGTTCCGTAAGCTGGTGGAGGCGGAGGAGGTGGGGCTGGACTGAGGCTCAAGCCTGGGCGCCCGGGGCCTCTTCCTGGAGGAGGAGGAAGGGCGCGACGATGAGGGCCGCGAAGCGTGTGCGCTCCTGGGTCCAGCGGGCGAGGTCATGCTCCTGGGGTTTCTGGATGGTGCGGTCTGTGAGCCAGCGCTGGAGGGTGTCCTTGTCGTCTGTGGCGAGGACGAGGCCTGCGTCGAGGAGGGAGACGCCTCGGACGAGGAAGGCGACGCCGCGCTGGATGTGAGGCTGGACGTCTTCGAGGAGGGCTTCGCGGAGGAGCTCATCGCGGAGCTTGGCGCGGAGATCTTCGGTCAAGGGGAGTCCTCGGGGTGGGGTCGCCAGGGGGCGAGGGTGGAGTAGGGCACCTCGGTCCAGGGTGAGGCGACGTAGGCGTGGTAGGCGGACCAGTCCCAGGCGCCCTGGAGGTCGAAGCCCGGCGCGAGGCGGGCGACGATGCGGACGAGGTGGGGTCTGGCGGCGTCAAAGTCAAGGCGCTGCCTGGCTGGGGCGGGCAGCTCGGGGAGGGTGAGCTCGGCGCGGTCGGTGGTGGCGCTCCAGAGGGGGGCGCCGACGCGGTCGCCGTCGTCGGGAGCGATGTAGACGTCGTAGAGGGTGGCCTGGGGGTGGGGCGTCCAGGTGAGGGTGCGCCCGCTGAGGCGCGGGGCGAGGGGGAGGAGATCGGGGAGGTCCAGGGGGATGGGCTGCTCGCTGAGGGCGTCGCCGTCGTGGTTTGAGGAGAAGGCGACGTGTCGCGCGTCCCCGCGTCCGGCGTCGAGGTCGAGGGTGGCGACGAGGTCGCAGGTGGCGCCTCGGGTGTCGAGGAGGAGGGGGACGTCGGCGTCCGGGGGGAAGGGGGCGTCGAGGTGGAGGCGCCCGGCGAGGAAGGTGGAGCCCTGCCGCGAGCAGGCGACGGCGAGGTCGAGGGGCGGTGCGTCGTCGCCTTGGGGGCGGTTGCGGAGGGTCGCGGTGAGGGTCTGCCCAGGCACCTCCTCCAGCGCGAGGCGGAGGGCGCCCTGGGGCGGGGCCTGCTGGGGCGGCGCGGCGAAGGCGCGCTCGAAAGGCCCCGGCGCCGGTGAGATGGCCGAGAGGGCGAAGCCCTCGCCTGGGGCGGGGACGGTGAGGGTGACCTCGGCGTTGCCGACGTAGAGGTAGACCGGGAGGAGCTGCCCGTTGCCCAGGGAGAGGAAGAGGGTGCGGTCCACCTCGGCGGGTCGCGGCAGGGCCAGGGTGATGTCGAGGGTGGCGGAGGTCGCGGCGGTGGGGTGGGGTCTGGGGATGAGGCGCACCGTGAAGGCGCGGGGCTCCTCCAGCGGGAGCGACCAGGCCGTGAAGCCGGCGGCGGTGGCGGTGAGCAGATCGCCCGGCTCGGGGTCGATGCCCGTCAGTCGGAAGGAGCCGTCCTGGCCCGTCAGGGCGACCTCACCGTTGAGCGTCACGGCGGCGTCGGGGAGCGGCGCGCCGCGAGGGTCGGTGAGGTTTCCCGTGAGGACACGCTGCGGAGGCGGTTCGGTGCAGGCCGCCAGGAGGGCGGCGCAGGAGAGCCCGGGGAGCCAGCGCAGGCGGCGGGGGAGCGCAGATTGCAGGTGAATGGCTGGCGTCATGGGCGGAGTGGAGCTATACTCAGCGGGTGGTGAGTGGTGGAGCGCACCCACACGCGATGGGTCGTGTCGGAGAGCATAGACCAGCGGCGTGCTGGACTCCACCCCAATCCTCATCCGGGGGAGCGAAGGCCCGTCCTGAGGAGCGGCAGGCGGGTGAGAGAGGGAGCATAGCGGAGATGTTGGTTGTCCACACAGCAGATCGCGGCGGGGTGATGATGCCCCCCCCTGCGGCTCGTCCCAGCGGTGCGTCAGCGCAGGGTGGGCGCCAGCGCAGAGCAGGCACACCTCGCCTCTTGATCGTGGAGGATGACGCGGATCTGGCGGGGATCGTCAGCTCGCTGGCGCGCTCGCTGGACGTGGAGGCGCAGGTCGCCTCCAACGGAGAGGCCGCGCTCGCTGTCTTTCGGAGCTTCAAGCCCGATCTCTGCTTGATCGATGTGCTGCTGCCGCAGCTCAACGGCTTTGAGGTGTGTCGCCGGATCAAGACCGAGCTGGGCGGGCAGCAGGTGCCCGTGGTGATGATGAGCTCGGTGTATCGGACGCTGGATCAGATCCAGGAGGGGCTGGCAGCGCACGGCGCAGATGGCTTCCTCGCCAAGCCCTTCACGATGCAGAAGATCCAGGAGATGCTCCGCGGCTACCTGCTGACGCCTGCCGCCGGTGAGGCGCCGTCGTCCGGGGCGCCGCAAGGTGACGCCGGGGTGTCGTCCACGCCGCAGGCTGCGCAGCGCGTGCTGGTGGTGGATGACGATCGCGATCTGAACGAGATCATCACGCAGGTGATCCGCGGCCTGGGGATGGAGGTGATCCAGGCCTACGATGGGCGCGAGGCGCTGGAGCTGGCGGCCCTGCACAAGCCCCACCTCTGCATGGTGGACGTGCTCCTGCCCGAGGTGAACGGCGCCGCGGTGTGCCGGATGCTGAAGAAGACGGGTAGCCCTGCGGTGATCCTGATGTCGGCGCTCACCCGCACGAGCGAGGCCGTCCAGGCCGAGCAGGCGGAGCTGGGCGCGGACGGCTATCTCTTGAAGCCCTTTCCGATCCAGACCTTGCGCGATCTGGTGACGATGACGCTGCGCGGGGCGGGGTCGCCGTCGGGCTCGCGGCTGAGCGACGGGCTGGTCGCTGTGGCGCTGGAGGGGCGGCTGGGTGAGGTGGGGCTGGGGCGTGTGCTGGCGCGCCTCTTTCTGGAGCGCGCGACAGGGACGCTTTTTTTGCGCCGTGAGGGGTCGCGCAAGGAGCTGATGCTGCGGAACGGCTCGCCCGTGCAGGCGCGGAGCAACGCGATCAGCGAGGCGCTGGGCTCGCTCTTGATCGAGCGCGGGCTGGCGCAGCCCGCGCAGATCAGCGAGGCGATCGGCGCGCGCCAGGGGGCGCGCTCGCTGGGTGTGGCGCTGGTGGAGTCCGGGGTGATCAGCCGCGCGGCGCTCCAGGAGACGCTCCGGGAGCAGGTGCGGCTGCGGGTGGTCAACGCCTTCGCGTGGTCCACCGGAGAGTATCGCTTCGAGGCAGGCCCCTGGGAGGAGGGCGGGCTGGGGGAGCATCCGCAGAGCAGCTTTGAGCTGCTGCGCGAAGGGATCAGCCGCCACGTCCCGTTCAACGAGCTGGCGAGCCGGCTTCAGGATCGCGTGGGGCACTACCCGCGCCGGACCCCGGTCTACGCGCTGCTCCAGGAGAGCTTCCCCATCGCGGCGCGTGAGGTCGGGCTGGTGGAGCAGCTGGATGGTCAGCGGACGCTGGGTCAGCTCCTCCAGACGCGCGCGCTGGACGTGACGGCGACGCTGAACCTGATGTGGTGCCTCTACGAGGCGGGGATGGTGGAGTTCTCCGCCGAGCCGTCGCAGCCTTCGGAGGAGGCCGCTCCGGCGGCGGAGGGCGGGGAGGCGTCGATGTGGAAGAGCCTCTTCGGGGAGTAGGGCGCGGAGTGTTCAGCGGGCGCAGGCTGGGGGCAGGGGCGTGATGGGGGCGCGGAGCCGCTTCTCCAGGCTCTGGAGGGTGGCGCTGGCGGGGCAGTAGGGGTTCTCGCCGCGGAGGGCGTCTCGGAGGAGGGGGGCGGCCTCGGCGTCCTGGTCGCGCTGGAGGAGATCCTGAGCGAGGAGGAAGAGGGCCGGTTTGAATTGCGGTTCAGCGGCGACGGCGCGCTGGAGGGCCTGGGTGATCCGGGGATCACCCGCGCGGTAGCGGACCCGCCAGGCCAGGGCGAGCTGGGTGGCGGCGCGGGCGCGGAGGAGGTCGGGGAGGCTGTCGCGCTCGATCTCCTGGAGCCCCTGCTCTGCGCGCTGGGTGGCGCGTCGCCAGTCGTTGCGGGCGGCGTACCAGGCGGAGGAGACCAGGAGCGCGGGTCCGTACCAGTAGTGGTTGCGCGGGATCTTCTGGATGAGGCTGTAGGCGCGGTTGGGGTCCTGTCGCGCGTCGAGGAGCGCGAAGGCGAGGAGGACGCGCGCCTCTTCGTCGTCGGGGCGCAGGCGCTGGGCCTTCTCCAGCCAGGTCCAGGCGTCGGGCTCCCAGCGGAGGGCGCGGAGGAGGCCTTCGAGGAGGTCGCGCTCGGTGCTGGAGCCGCCGCGGAGGGCGTAGTCGTCGAGGAGGCGTCGGGCCTGGGCGAGCGCGCCGCGTTGCAGCTCCAGGCGGGCGCGGAGGAGGGTGGCCTCGGGGTGGTCGGGGGCGCGCTGGTCGACGGCGTCGAGGAGGCGCTCGGCCTCCTGGCGCTGGCCCAGGAGGAGGTGGCGCCGCGTGGTGAGGAGCTGGGCGGAGGTGAGGTGGGGCTGGAGCTTCAAGGCGCGCTCACACCAGGTGCCCGCGTGCTTGAGGTGGTAGGCCTGGAGGTGGACGCGGCAGAGGTCGGCAGCCGGCGAGAGGTGGAAGCGCGCGGCGCCCTGGGGGTCCAGCTTGAAGGCCAGCTCGAAGTGGTTGAGGGCGCTGCGCTGGTCGCCGCGAGCCTCGAAGACGCGGCCCAGGAGCCAGGCGGCGCGGGGGGTCTCGCGCTCCTCCAGGTCGTTCTTGAGGTGGCGCAGGGCGTCGTTGTCGCCCTGGGCGGCCAGGAGGAGGCGTCGCAGGTCGAGGAGGGGGCGGTCCTCGGGGCGGAGGAGAGGCTCGCGCTGGAGCGGTGCGAGGGCGTCGCGTGCGGCGGCGAGGTCGTCCGCTTCGATGAGGGCGTGGAGGCGGAGGCGGAGGGCGTCGCGGGCGTCGGGTCGCTGGAGGTCGCGGAGGCGCTGGAGCGTGCGGTGCGGCGCGCCCGCGCGGAGGTAGACCTCGGCCTCCAGGGTGCGGAGGTCGTCGCGGTCGGGGTCGCGCTGGAGGGCCTGGGCGAGGGTGTCCTGCGCGGCGTCGAGGTCGCCGCGGTCGAGGAGGAGCCGGGCGAGATCGCGCGCGTAGCGGGGGTCCTGCGGGTCCAGCTCCAGCGACTCGCGGAGGTGTCCCAGCGCCTCGCCGCCCGGCGCGCCCTGGGCGTCGCGGAGGAGGCCGAAGGCGTGGTGGACGCGCGCGCGCTCGACGGGGCAGGTGCGGGCCTGGTCGAGCTGGAGGGCGTGCTTGAGGTGGGCGTCGGCCTCGTTGAGGTCGCGGTGGAGGAGGAGGAGGACGAGGGCGAAGTCGGCGGCGGCTTCGAGGTGATCCGGGCTGCGCTGGAGGCTCTGGGCGAGGATGGTGGCGGCGGCGTCGGGTGAAGAGCGGGCGTGGTAGCGCGCGATGCCGAGCTGGGCGGGGAGCAGCTCGGAGGCCTCTTTGAAGCGCTGGAAGGCCTCCTCGGGGTCGCCGCGTCGCTCCGCGATGAAGCCGAGGAGGAGGCGGAGGTCGCGCTCTCCGGCGAAGGGGGTGGAGAGGATGCTCTGCTGGGCGGCGTCGAGGTCGCCGCGCTCGACGTGGAGCCACGCGACGGCGGCGACGGTGTGGTGCGAGGTGTAGCGCTGGGCCTGGAGATCCGCGAGGAGGCGCTCGGCGCAGGGGCGTCGGGGCTGGCGGTAGCGTCCGGCGAGGAGGGCGCAGACCTCGGCCAGCTCGGCGCGGGCGCGGTTGCGGCGCTCCTGGTGGGCGTCGAAGCCCAGGAGGCTGAGGTAGGCGTCGGTGCTCTCTCCGAGGGTGCCGCCGACGAGCCCTTCGGCGCCCGCAGCCTCTTCGAGGAGGTCGATGGCGTCGAGCTGCCCCGCGTAGGTGTCGCGCTGGCGTGCCTGCTGGGCGCGGGGGAGGGCCTCGTCGGAGGCGCGGAGCACGGCGCGGTAGTGAAGCCAGGGGAAGAGGAGGAG
>CAUJGC010000412.1 GCA_963169075.1 Myxococcota bacterium | reverse complement strand
TCAGCCCGCAGGTCGGCGGCAGGTGAGGCGCAGGCCGCTAAGGCGAGGAGGGCGGAGGCCAACAAGGCGAGGCGGGACATGGCAGGGGTCACTCACAGGCGAGGTCATCATCGGCGCAAGGCAGGAGAACAAATAGGTATTCCCCAGCCAGAGCTTGCCCGCCCGAGACGAACGTGTCGAGGACAAAGTGCCACGTCCCCGGCGCGAGGGTCGCGGTGAAGGTCCGGTGGGCGCGGGTGACGCAGCCCTCGGCGGTGGCGGTGTCGTCCAGGAGGTGCAGGTCGATGTCGGCATCGCCGCGGGCGAAGACCAGCGCCCGGACCCGCAGCGGGGTGTCGGTGGTGAGGCGGTAGAAGACCTCGGGGCCGGACTCATCGGCGTTGCTGTTGCAGCCGGTGTAGCGATCCAGGCCGGACCAGATCGAGGCGCGGGTGTCGCGCTGATCCGCGAAGGGGAGGCGCTGGATCTCCACCGGCGCGCGGGGGGAGCCGTCGCCCACGGGGGCGGCGCCGGGCGGATCGAGGGCCTGATCACCCTCGATCACCGCAGCGCGCACGCGGTCGAGCCCCTGGAGGATCGCGAGGTTGCGCTGGTTGTTGCCTGCGGCGAGCCCGGCGTCGGTGAAGACGCAGCCGCGGGACACGCCGCCGTCGCGCCAGGTGCTCAGGTGGATGCCGTCCCCGGCGAGCCCGCCGCTGTCGGCACCCTCCAGCGCCGCGTGGAGGTCGATGAGCGGGATCTGGCGGGTCTGGGCGATCCCGCGCAGGGTGGCGTTGTAGACCGGGACCCAGGCGTCGGCGTCGGCCCGATCGCCCCGGCTGGGGATCGTGAGGAGGAGGGGGATCACCCCCTGGGCGATGTGCCAGTCCACCAGCGCCATCGCGCTCTCCCCGAAGCCCCAGAGGGCGCTCTCGAAGGTGGAGCCTTGCTGCATGTCGTTGGTGCCGTACTGGATGACGGCCAGCTGCGGCGCCACCGCCGCCAGCTCCTGCTCCACCGGCGCGGCGCCGCTGCTGTCCGGGGTCAGCGCCCAGCGGGCGGTGCGCCCGATCTCGGCGGCCTCGGAGGTGCGGGCGAAGGGGTCGCTCCCGGCGGCGTCGCCGCCCAGGAAGAGCTGGCGCGTGGCCTCCAGCTCCGGCCACGCCCCCAGGTCCACGCGCCCGTTGGAGAAGCAGGTCAGGGCGTTGCTGTCCACCGTCATGGAGTCGCCCACCTTCATGAAGACGTCGGGCTGGAGATCGCCGCCTTCGGCGGCGATGGCGCCGAGCCGCGCGGCGACCGACGGGGTGATGGGGGAGTGGATGGGGCCTTCAGGGTAGGTGGCCGGCCAGGTGGCGGCGGCGTCGGGCTCGTCTGCGGCGTCGGGCTCCTCCACGGCAGCGTCGGGCTCCTCCACGGCGGCGTCGGGCTCCGCCGCCGCATCGGGCTCCGACGCCGCGTCCAGCTCGGGCGCGGCGTCGGGCTCCGCCGCCGCGTCGGGCTCCACCGCATCAGGCGCGGCGTCCTCGCCGCCCTCCTCCCCGCCGCCCGCATCAAGGAGCTGGGTCGTCTCGACCGTCGAGGAGCAGGCCGCCGCCCCGGCCAGGCTCGCTGCGGAGAGGAGAGGCAAGACAATATGGATAATATTTGATATTGATTTCATGAAAAATCCAAGCAAAAAATCAAGAGCCCCCCTCAAGACGACCCCTCAAGAATGACCACCCGCGCGGGGCGACGCAAGCCCCCCACACCCCCTCTTGCCCCGCCGCACGAGGCGCGTAGAAGCTCCGCACCAGGAGCCGCCGCCCTGAAAAACCGATTGACCGCCGGACTTTCCTGAGCTATCTCCCCTGAAGGATGGCCTCGCACCAAGGAGACGCCACGCCATGACCTCTATGCTCCGCTTCACAGATCTGGCCCTGGGTGAGCTGGAGCGCGACGTCCTCGACGCGCTCTGGACCGAGCCTGCGCTGACCCCAGGCGAGGTCCACGCGCGGGTCGGGCAGCCCCGCGGGATCTCGGTGAACACGGTGCAGTCGGCGCTCAAGCGCCTCTTCGAGAAGGGGCTGCTGGGGCGCGAGAAGGTCAGCCACGCCTACGTCTACCACGCGCTGGTCAGCCGGGCGGAGCTGCAACGCCAGCTCCTCGGCGAGATCGACGCCCAGTTCAGCGACCAGAGCAGCTCCACCTTCCTCGCGGCCTTCCTCGACCTCGCGGAGGAGCAAGGCGAGGAGACGATGCGGCGCCTGGAGCAGATGATCGCAGCCCGGCTCCGCGGAGACGCCTCATGATCGGGCTCATCCAGATGCTCTCCTTCGCCGCCAGCCTCCTCGCCTTCGGGACCTGGCTCGTGGTGGTGGCGCTGGCGCCGACACACGCGCCAGCAGGCGCCTCGGCGCGCTGGCGCCTCCGCAGCCGCCGGGCGTGGCTCTACGCCCCGCTCTGGGTGCCCGCGGTGGGCGTCGCCGCGATGCTGACGCCGGGGCTCCTCGGCGCCCTGATCACCTCCGCGGATCACTGCCTGAACGCCGGGGCCCACCACGCCCACCACCTCTGCCTCGCCCATCCGCCCCACACCGCGCACCAGCTCGCCGCCTGGGTGGCGCCGACGCTCCTCCTGGGCTTCGCCGCCGCCGCGCTCTACCGCGCCGCGCGCACCATCTGGCGCGAGCGCCGGATCGCCCTGAGCCTCGCGCGCCTCGGACGCCCCTCCACCCTGGCCGACGGGGTCCGCGTCCTGGAGCAGCCCCTCCCCTGGGCCGCCACCGTCGGCTGGAGCCGCCCCACCATCCTCCTGACCGAGGGCCTCCTCCACCGCGCCTCACCCGCGACCCTCCAGGTGATCCTCGCCCACGAGGCCGCACACGCCGCGCGACGTGACAACCTCCTCGCCGCCCTCGACCGCCTCGCGGCCTACCTCCTGCCCCAGGCCGTCGCCGCACCCCTCCTCGACGAGATCGACCTCGCCCGGGAGCAGGCCTGCGACGACGACGCCGCACGACAGGTCGGCGGCGCCCTCCCGGTCGCGCAGGCCATCGTGGAGATCGCCCGCCTCCGCATGATCGCCCCACCGGTCGGCCTCTCGGTCCTCTCCAGCACCCTGGAGCCCCGCGTCGCCTACCTCCTCTCGGCGCCGCATGACGCGCCGTGGCGCCGCTACCGCGCCCTCCTCCTCCTCGCGCTCCTCGCGCTGGCGTGCGTCGGCCCGATGCACTCGGCCTCCGAGCACCTCCTCCACCTCCTGCTCCACTAAGCGGGGTCCGCGCCGTGTCTCCTGCTCTACGCCGCACATCACCCAAAAAACCGATCAACCATCGGCCTTACGTCACCCTGCTCGCCCTCCTGCTCCTGAGCCTCCAGGCCTCGACCTCAACGGCCCAGCCCGCAGAAGCCTGGGGCGTGGAGCAGGTCGTCGAGGCCGCCCTGGATCAGCCTGAGCTGACCCAGGCGCTGGAGGCCCGCCTGGAGGGCGCCCGCGCCGAGAGCGCCCAGCGCCTCCTCTACCCCCGGCCCACCTTCGAGATCGCCCACGAGCAGGTCCTCACCCAGGAGGCCGCCAGCGTCCAGCTCACCGCCTCGGTCACGCAGCAGGTCGATCTCCAGGGCTGGCGCGACGCCGCCCGACGCGCCCTCCCGCTCCGCGAAGACGCCCTCCGCGCCGAGGACACGCAGCGCCGCCTGGAGGTCGCCCAGGAGGTCCGCACAGCCTTCTACGCTGTCCTCTACCATCAGGCCCGGCTGGAGACCCTCACCCCCTGGATCGAGCGCCTGGAGCGCAGCGCCGCCTCCACCCGCGCCCGCGCCGAGCGCGGCGACGCCTCGCGCGTCGAGCGGCTCCGCATCGAGCGCGAGCTGGCCCTCGCCCGCGCCCAGCAGCGCCACGCCCACGGCCTCCTGGCCGAGGCGTGGGCCCGCCTGGAGCGCTGGGTCCCCTGGGAGCGACGCCCCGCCCTGACCGGCGCCCTGACCCCCACCCGCCCCCCCGAGCAACCCCGCGCCGACCTCCCCCGCCTCATCAGCCTGGAGCGCCAACACCTCGCCATCGACGCCGAGCTGGAGGCCCTGGGCTCCCCCTGGCTCCGGGGCTGGGCCCTCAGCGCAGGCTACCGCTTCGTCCAGATGGAGCCCACCCTCGGCCACGGCTTCGTCCTCTCCCTGGAGGCCCCCCTCGCCTGGGGCGACACCAACGCCCCGAGGCGAGACGCCCTCCGCGCCGAGCAGCGCGAGCTGGAGCAGGAGGTGAGCCTCGCCAGGCGCCACCAGCAGCGCGCCCTCACCGCGCTCCACGCCCGGCTCCGCGACGCCCTGAGCGCCCTGGAGGAGCTGGACGCCCAGGAGCCGCCCGAAGACCTCGCCCAGCTCGCAGAGGCCGCCTTCGCTGGCGGCGAGCTGTCCATGACCGAGCTGCTCGACGCCTACGCCAGCGACGCTGCCCTCCACCAGCTCCGCATCGATCTCGCCTGGGAGGCCCGGCGCTCCGCGCTGGAGCTTGAACTCTACACCGCGACCACACCATGAACACCACCCCCCACCGCGCCCCGCTCCGCCCCCTCCTCGCCGCGCTCTGCGCGCTCTACCTCAGCGCGTGCAGCGACCTCCACGGGCACGAACACGGCGAACACGGCGAACACGCCGACGAAGCCGCAGGACACGGCGACGCCCACGGACACGGACACGGACACGGACACGAAGGCGCCAGCGAGGCCGTCACCCGCTGGGGCGCCCAGACCCAGCTCTTCGTCGAGTTCCCCGCCCTCGTCCAGGGCGCCGAGAGCCCCTTCGCCGCCCACCTCACCCGCCTGGACAACCACCAGGCGATCAGCGAGGGACGCCTGGAGGTCACCCTCTCCGGCGGCGGCCAGCCCGACGAGCGCTTCACCGTCGAGGCCCCCGCCGTCGCCGGCATCTTCCGCCCCATCGTCGCCCCCCGGCACGCCGTCAAGCGCGACCTCACCCTCCACCTCACCTCCCCCCAGGGCACCGAGACCCACCACCTCGGCGCCTTCGAGGTCTTCCCCTCCGCCCACGCCGCCGAAGAGGCCGCGAAGCTCCAACCCGAGGAGCCCGCAGGCCAGATCGCCTACCTCCTGGAGCAGCAGTGGAAGGTCCCCTTCCACCTCACCCAGAGCCACACCCAGCCCCTCCAACCCTCGCTCCCGGTCTTCGGACGCCTGGTCACGCCCCCCGACGCCGAGGTCCTCCTCATCGCCCCCCGCGCCGGGCGCAGCGCCCCCGCCGACCGCCCCTGGCCCACCCCCGGCGACGACGTCGCCGCCGGAGCCCCCCTCCTCGCCCTCGCCGTGGCCCCCAGCGCCGAGGTGGACCCCGCCCAGCTGCGCCTCGGCGTCGAGCAGGCCAGCGTCCAGGTCCAGGCCGCCCAGCGCGACGTCCAGCGCCTGACCCCGCTGGTCGAGGCCGGCGCCGTCGCCCCCCGCCGCCTCGAAGAGGCCCAGACCCTCCTCGCCAGCGCCCAGGCCGAGCTGCGCGCCGCCCAGCGCCGACAGCGCAACCTCGCCGCCACCCAGCAGACCGAGCCCGGCGCCCAGGACACCCTCCCCATCGCGAGCCCCCTGGAGGGCACCCTCGTCGAGCTGAGCGTCGCCCCGGGCACCTGGGTCACCCCCGGCCAGCCCCTCGGCCGCGTGGTCCAGCGACGCCGCCTCTGGCTGGAGCTGGCGGTCCCCGAGGCCTACCTCGGGCGCCTGCGCTCCGTCGAAGGCGTCGCCTTCCAGGCCCCGGGCCAACCCCAGGAGCGCACCCTGGACCGCGCCGCCCTCCTGAGCGTCGGCGCGGCGGTCGATCCCGCCGCCCGCACCCTCCCCGTCCGCTTCGCCCTGGACAACAGCGACCTCACCCTCTTCGCGGGCGCCACCGTGCAGGCCCACCTCCACATCGACGCCCCGCGCCCCGTCACCGCCGTCCCCACCTCCGCCCTGATCGACGACGCAGGCGTCCAGGTCGTCTACGTCCAGACCGGCGGCGAGTCCTTCGAGCGACGCCCGGTAAAGCTCGGGATACGCGCCGGAGGGCTGGTCGAGATCCAGGAGGGCGTCGCCCCCGGCGAGTGGGTCGTGGACCGCGGCGCCTACCTCGTGAAGCTCGCCGCGACCTCCACCTCGACGATCGGCCACGGCCACGCACACTGAGGACAGACCATGCTCGACGCGATCATCCGCTGGTCGATCCAGTACCGCTGGCTCGTCCTCTTCGGCGCCGCCCTCCTCATCATCGCAGGCATCGCTCAAACAAGAAAGATGCCTGTTGATGTCTTCCCTGATCTCACAGCCCCATCAGTCACCGTGATCACCGAGGCCCACGGCATGGCCCCCGAAGAGGTCGAGCGCCTCATCACCACGCCCATCGAGGCCTCCCTCAACGGCGCCAGCGGCGTCCGGCGCGTCCGCTCCTCCACCTCCGTCGGGATCTCCGTCGTCTGGGTCGAGTTCAACTGGGGCACAGACCTCTACATCGCCCGTCAGATCGTCAACGAGAAGCTCCAGCTCGTCCAGGCCTCCCTCCCCCCCGAGGTCGAGCCGCCCACCCTCGGCCCCATCTCCTCCATCATGGGCGAGATCCTCTTCATCGGCCTCTCCTCCGAACAGCACCGCCCCGAAGAGGTCCGCACCGTCGCAGACTGGGAGGTCCGCAGGCGCCTCCTCGCCGTCCCCGGCGTCTCCCAGGTCATCCCCATCGGCGGCGGCGTCCAACAGCTCCAGGTCCAGGTCCGCCCCCAGGACCTCGTCGCACGCGGCATCCCCCTGGAGGAGGTCGTCCAGGCCGTCCAGGCCAGCAACGAGAACACCTCCGCGGGCTTCTACACCGAGGGCGGCCAGGAGCGCCTCATCTACGGCCTCGGGCGCGTCCGCGACGCCGAAGACCTCCAGCGCGCCGTCGTGCGAGACGGCGACGTCCCCATCCTCCTCGGTGACGTCGCCAGCGTCGCCATGGGCCGCGGGATCCAGCGCGGCGACGCCTCCATCCAGGCCGCGCCGGGGGTCATCCTCGGCATCCAGAAGCAGCCCGGCGTCAACACCCTGGAGCTGACCCAACGCCTGGACGAGACGCTGGACAGCGTCGAGCGCGGCCTCCCCCCCGGCATGGTCCTCCACCGCGACCTCGTCCGCCAGGCCGACTTCATCGAGACCAGCGTGGACAACGTCAGCGACGCCCTCCGCGACGGCGCCATCCTCGTCGTCCTCATCGTCGGCCTCTTCCTCCTGAGCGGCCGCGCCACCCTCATCACCGCCCTCGCCATCCCCCTCTCCCTCCTCACCGCCACCCTCACCCTCAACGCCCTCGGCATCTCCCTCAACACCATGACGCTCGGCGGCATGGCCATCGCGGTCGGCGCCCTCGTAGACGACGCCATCATCGACGTCGAGAACGTCGTCCGACGCCTCCGCGAGCGCTCCCTCAGCCCAGACGCCGCCACGCCCGTCCACGCGGTCGTCTTCGAGGCCAGCCGCGAGATCCGCGGCTCCATCGTCTTCGCCACCCTCATCATCCTCCTCGTCTTCCTCCCCCTCTTCTTCCTCGAAGGCGTCGAAGGACGCCTCATGGAGCCCCTCGGCCTCGCCTATGTCATCGCGCTGGCCGCCTCCCTCGTCGTCGCCCTGACCGTCACCCCCGCCCTCTGCGCCCTCCTCCTCCCCGGCAGCCGCGCCGTCAGGCTCGGCATCGAACCCCGACCGGTCCGCTGGCTCCGCGCAGCCTACGAGCGCCTCCTCGTCAAGACCTTCCGCGCCTGGCCCGCCCTCGTCGCCCTCTCCCTCCTCGGCGTCGCCGTCGCGGGCCTCGGCGCCACCCGCGCAGGCCGCACCTTCCTCCCCGCCTTCAACGAAGGCGCCCTCACCATCTCAGCCGTCACCTTCTCCGGCACCTCTCTGGAGGACTCCAACCTCCTCGGACGCCGCGTCGAGACCATCCTCCTCCAACACCCCGAGGTCCAGTCCACCGCCCGACGCACAGGCCGCGCCGAGCTGGACGAGCACGCCCAGGGCATCCACGCCTCCGAGATCGACGTCCGCCTCAAGCTCCAAAGCGGCAGACGCTCCAAGGAAGAGCTGCTCGACGCCCTCCGCGACGACCTCGCCGCGCTCCCCGGCGTCCGCGTCACCCTCGGCCAGCCCATCTCCCACCGCATCGACCACATGCTCTCCGGCACCCGCGCCAACATCGCCGTCAAGGTCTTCGGACCCGACCTGGGCGAGCTGCGACGCATCGCAGAAGGCGCCCGCGCCGAGATGGAGCAGGTCCCCGGCGTCGTCGACCTCGCCGTCGAAGAGCAGGCCCACCTCCCCTTCACCGCCATCCGCTTCAAGCGCGACGCCCTCGCCCTCCACGGCCTCCAGGTCCGCCAGGTCGCCGAAGATCTGGAGACCGCCTTCTACGGACGCACCGTCTCCCGCATCCTCCAGGGCCCCTACGCCTTCGATCTCGTCGTCCGCTACCCCGAGGAGGCCCGCAGCGACCTCGACACCATCGGGCAGACCCTCATCTCCACACCCCGCGGCGCCTGGGTCCCCCTGGAGGCCCTCGCGGACCTCCAGGAGGACCGCGGCCCCGACACCATCAGCCACGAGAACGGCCAGCGCAAGCTCGTCGTCCTCTGCAACGTCGGGGAAGGCCGCGATCTCGGCGGCGTCGTCAACGACCTCCGCGCCCGCATCGACGCCAACGTCCCCCTCCCCCCCGGCTACAGCATCTCCTACGGCGGACAGTTCGAGGCCGCCGAAGAGGCCACCCGCACCCTCCTCGCCTTGAGCGCCCTCGTGATCCTCGGCATCTTCGGGATGCTCTACGCCGCCCTCCGCTCCACCCGAGACGCCACCCTCGTCATGCTGAACCTCCCCCTCGCCCTCATCGGCGGCGTCGCAGGCGTCTTCGTCAGCGACGGCGTGATCTCCATCGCCTCCCTCATCGGCTTCATGACCCTCTTCGGCATCGCCACCCGCAACGGCATCATGATGATCACCCACATGCGACACCTCGTCGAGAGCGAAGGCGTCCGCGACCCCCACGAGGCCATCCTCCGCGGCGCCTCCGAACGCCTCGCCCCCATCCTCATGACCGCCCTCGCCTCCGGCCTCGGCCTCATCCCCCTCGCCCTCGCAGGCGGCGAGCCCGGCAGCGAGCTTCAGGCCCCCATGGCCATGGTCATCCTCTTCGGCCTCATCTCCTCCACCCTCCTCAACATGTTCGTCATCCCCGCCCTCGCCCTCCGCTTCAGCTCCCTCCGCAGCCTCTCCCCCGAGGGCCCCCATGCCGAACCCCTCCCCTGAAGCCGCCAGACGCAACCTCGCCCGCTACCCCTGGTATGTCGGCGGCGTCGCCGCCTACGCCTGGATGCCCGTCTTCTTCCTCTACTTCTCCGACCACCTCCCCCTCAGCGACGTCCTCGCCCTCGAAGCCGTCTACTACATCGGCGTCGTCGCCCTGGAGGTCCCCTCCGGCTACTTCTCCGACCGCGTCGGGCGGCGCCCCACCCTCCTCATCGCCACCGCCGCCCTCCTCGCCGCCTACCTCACCTTCGCCCTCGCCACCGGCTTCTGGACCCTCGCCGCCGCCCAGCTCCTCCTCGCCGCTGGCCTCGCCTTCAACTCCGGCACCGACACCAGCTTCCACTACAGCTCCCTCGTCGCCGCCCGCCAGGAGGACACCTACGCCGACCGGGAGGCCCGCCTCGGGCGCCTCGCCCTCGGCGTCACCGCCGCCGCCTGCCTCGCAGGCGGCGCCCTCGGCATGATCGACCTCCGCCTCCCCTACGCACTCGCCGCACTCGCCGCGCTCGCCGCCCTCATCGCCGCCCTCGACTTCACCGAGCCCCCACGCCACGACGCCGACAGCCCACCCCTCAGCCCCGCCCGCGCCCTCCGGGCCTGCCTCCAGCACATGCGCGCCTCACCCGTCGGCTGGGTCTTCGCCGTCAGCCTCAGCGGCGTCGTCGTCGAGCACATCCCCTATGAGTTCATCCAGCGCTACATGCAGGCCCTCACCACCCACGCCGACGCACCCACCACCCTCACCACCGGCGCCCACGCCGCCATCGTCGATCTGATCGCCGCCCTCGCCGCCGGGTGGAGCGTCCTCGCCCTCCGACGCCTCGGCCTCCGCACCACCCTCCTCGGCGCCGTCGCCCTCCAGGTCGCCCTCATCGCCCTCATGGCCTGGACCCTCCACCCCGCCGTCGCCGCCCTCCTCCTCCTCCGCGCCGCCCCCAGCTCCCTCCGCGAAGCCCCCACCCGCGCCTTCCTCGCCCCGCGCATCCCCCCCAGCCTCCAGGCCACCTACCTCTCCCTCCAGAGCCTCGCCGGGCGCCTCGCCTTCGCCGCCCTCCTCCTCACCCTCGCCTGGACCACACCCCAGGACGACGGCTGGCAACGCGCCCTCCTCACCGCCGCCGGGGTCGCAGGCGCGCTCCTCCTCCTCCTCGCCGCAGCCGCAACAAGAATAAAGCAACCAGAATAAGATAAAATTAAATAAAAAACACAACAAAACCAAACCAACACCAACCCAAGCAAGCCCCACCCCACCCCCTCTTGCCCCGCCGCACGAGGTGCGTAGAAGATCCACACCGGGAGCCCACGTCACCCCCCACCCCATGAGCCCGACGAAGGAGCGCGCTATGGTCCGAGGTCACTTCGCCAGCATCCACTACCACCGCCGCATGCTGGAGGACAGCGCGCGGATGGACGCCTACCAGGCCGCCGTCGAGGCGCTGGTGTCCCCCGGCAGCGTCGTGCTGGACGTCGGCGCCGGCTCCGGCATCCTGAGCCTCCTGGCCGCCCGCGCTGGCGCACGCCGCGTCTACGCCGTCGAGAGCGCACCCATCGCCCACCTCATCCAGCCCCTCGCCTTCGCCAACGGCCTCGCAGATCGCGTCGAGGTCATCCACGCCGACGCCGCCACCCTCACCCACCTCCCCGAGCCCCCCGACCTCCTCCTCACCGAGTGCATGGGCACCTTCGCCCTCTCCGATGGCATGTTCGACGCCCTCGCCGCGTGCCGGGCGCTCCTGGCCCCCGGCGGGCGCTGCTGCCCCGCGCGCATCGACCTCTACCTGGCGCCTGCCGTCGCGTCCGCCCTCCTCCCCGCCCTCGACTGGTCCGAGCCCGTCGCGGGCTTCGACATGAGCCTGGCGTGGCGGAGCGCCATGCAGGACCTCTTCGTCGTCAACCTCCCCGCCGGCGTCACCCGCGCCCCCGCGCAGCGCGTCCTCTCCGTCGAGGTCGGACGCCCGGCGCCCCCCCTCGACGCCACCCTCCGCTGGGAGGCCCCCGAGGGCCTCGCCCTCGACGCCCTCCTCGGCTGGTTCGACGCACACCTCAGCCCCGAGGTGACCCTCCACACCGGCCCCGGCCACACGACCCACTGGGGACAGGCCCTCTTCCCCTTCGAGCCCGTCGTGGTCCCCCCCGGCGGCGCCCTGGAGGTCCACCTCCGCGCGACGCCACTCCCCGACCGCGGCCACCCCCTCTACGCCTGGAGCGGCGCCGTCCTCGACCCCGACGGGCAGGTCATCGACCGCTTCGACCACGACCAGGCACGGCGCTTCGATCCCGCCCTCTTCCGCTGAACCTCACCCCTGGCGCGAGGCCACCCCCTCCGGGCTGGAGGGCAGGCGCGGCTCCGGCGCGGGCGCCGCCGCCGCAGGCTCCGGCGCCAGGCGGCCCCAGGCCGCCGAGCGCTCCAGCGCCTCGATGATCGCCGGGCGCAGCCGCTCCGGCGTGATGACCGCGGCCAGCGACCCCACCCGCACCGCCCGCTCCACGCTGTGGATCGCGTCGAACTCCCGCGCCACCTCGCCGCGCTTCTCCAAAAGGAGCTGCGCCGCCAGCTTGTCCAGCTTGTCGCGCAGCGCCGGACGCTGCCCCTCCGGCG